>JBPCXM010000820.1:0-6739 GCA_051008535.1 Pseudomonadales bacterium
GCCGCCAGCTACACATGGTGTTAGCACCCCTCAAAAAGAGATAGTCGGCCCGCACCTGATCTTGTTGGGCAATAGGTGATAGAGCCGGCTTCCATTAACTAAAAACTTATGTGCCCTATGCAGGCGACATTTGTTTTAAATGCGAGTTGAGTAAATCATGGGTAAGTTAAAAGTTCACAGTGGGGCAGCCAAGCGCTTCAAAAAAACCGGTTCCGGTTACAAGCGCAAGCACGCCTATAAAAGTCATATTCTGACCAAGATGACCACCAAGCGAAAGCGTCAGCTACGCGGCACGGATGATGTGCACCCGGCCGACAAAATCCTGGTGGACCGTATGCTGCGCGTGAAATAAACCACGCCTGCCTCACAGTCAGTTTATTTTTAGTAGGAGAGAGCAATGCCTCGCGTTAAACGTGGTGTGACGGCACACCGACGCCACAAAAAAGTCTTAAAGCAAGCCAAAGGTTATTACGGAGCGCGCAGCCGCGTGTTCCGTGTTGCCAAGCAGGCTGTCACCAAAGCCGGCCAATATGCCTATCGAGACCGCCGGCAACGCAAGCGTATGTTTCGCGCGCTGTGGATTACACGCATTAATGCCCAGGCCCGCGTTAATGGCATCAGTTATAGCCGTTTGATTGCCGGTCTGAACGCGGCCAACATCCAGCTTGATCGCCGCGTCCTGGCTGACATGGCCGTGCATGATAAAGACGCGTTTGCCGTAGTAGCCGAACAGGCTAAACAAGCTCTGGCCGCCTAGTCCGCGCCGTTTGCTGCGCGGCATGGCCATATCGTTATGAACGATCTCGAAGGGCTCGTCACAGAAGCGCGCGCTGCCATTGTCGCTGCTAACGACCCAGCCACTTTAGACGCGGTGCGGGTCGATTATCTTGGCAAAAAAGGCAAAATAACCGCGTTACTGAAGGGCTTGGGTAAACTGAATGCCGACCAGCGGCCCGCCGCCGGTGCGCAGATCAACGTCGCCAAAGAAGGTCTGCAAGATCAGATCGCCGCGCGCAAAACCTCGCTGCAAAGTGCTGCACTCGCCGCGCGCTTGGCAGGCGAAAAAATTGACGTCACTTTACCGGGGCGTGGGCAATCCACCGGTGGCTTGCATCCGGTAACGCGCGCCTTTGAACGCATCGAATCGATCTTTAGAAATGTTGGTTTCGATGCCGTTGAAGGCCCGGAAATTGAAGACGATTACCATAACTTTTCCGCGCTGAATTTTCCTGAGCATCACCCCGCGCGGGCCATGCAAGATACTTTCTATATCGACAGTAACACGGTGCTGAGAACGCATACGTCGCCAGTGCAAGTGCGCGTTATGGAAACCAGCGAGCCTCCTATTCGTATTATTTGCCCGGGAAGGGTGTACCGCAGCGATTCACCCGACCTGACTCATACGCCGATGTTTCATCAGGTCGAAGGCTTGTTGATTGACGAAGACATCAGTTTTGCCGACCTCAAGGGTACGGTAGAAAGTTTTCTGCAGGTCTATTTCGAACAGGAAGAACTAGCCGTACGCTTTCGACCATCCTACTTTCCTTTCACCGAACCCTCCGCCGAAGTTGATGTTGGCTGTGTGACGTGTGGCGGCAAAGGCTGTCGGGTGTGCGGCCATACCGGCTGGCTAGAAGTGATGGGCTGCGGCATGGTACACCCCAAAGTGCTGGAATATTCGAACATCGACAGTGAACGCTATTCGGGTTTCGCGTTTGGTATGGGAGCGGATCGGCTGGCGATGTTGCGTTACGGCATCGACGATGCACGCCTGATGTTTGACAACGATCTTAAATTTCTAAGTCAGTTCGCATGAAGATTAGCGAACGTTGGTTGCGCGAATGGGTTGACACGCCGTTGTCTGCGGAATCGCTTGCAGAGCAGCTTACTATGGCTGGGCTAGAGGTTGAAGCCCGCCATGCGGTTGGAATTGGGCTCGATGGTGTTGTGATCGGCCAAATACTTAGTGCTGAACAACACCCCAATGCCGACAAATTACGCGTCTGTCAGGTCAGCGATGGCAGCAGTATTTTACAAGTAGTGTGTGGTGCGCCGAATGCGCGCGCAGATATCAAAGTCCCGTTCGCTACCGTTGGCGCTGTATTGCCCGGTGGTATGGAAATCAAAACCGCAAAACTGCGTGATGTGGAATCGCAAGGCATGTTGTGCGCCCAGGCCGAACTCGAGCTTGGCGAAGCCAGTGACGGCTTGTGGGAATTGCCGCAAGACGCTGCATTGGGCCAACCATTGGCGGATTATTTTGATTTGCCTGATAACGTCTTCGATATCGACCTGACACCCAATCGCAGCGATTGTTTGGGTCTTGCCGGCGTTGCGCGTGAGGTCGGTGTGTTGAATAAGCTTAGCGTTTCCCATCCGGCTATTGCGCCTGTTGCGGCAAAGATAGATGATACTTTTCCGGTCAGTCTCCAGGCCGCCGCTGAGTGTCCTCGTTATGTTGGACGAGTCATTCGCAATGTCGACTTAAGCCGCGCCGCACCGCTATGGCTGCAGGAAAGATTACGGCGCGCTGGCATGCGCAGCATAGATGCAGCAGTAGATGTTACCAACTATGTCATGCTTGAGTTGGGTCAACCCATGCACGCATTTGACCTTGATCAGCTCGACCAGGGTATCGTCGTGCGCAAGGCGAAGAACAAAGAGGAATTGACGCTGCTAGATGAGCAGAGTCTGACGCTGGACGAAAATTGTCTGTTGATTGCCGATCACAGCAAACCATTGGCATTGGCTGGTATCATGGGCGGTGCCGATTCCGGCGTCAGCACGACGACACAACACCTGTTTTTGGAAGCTGCATTCTTCTCTCCCACGCCGATCGCCGGACGAGCTCGCGCGTATGGGTTGCATACCGACGCGTCTCACCGTTTCGAACGCGGCGTCGATTGGCAGCTACAACACCTTGCGATGGAGCGTGCGACTCAGTTGCTGCTTGATATCGTCGGTGGCGAAGCCGGACCTCTAAGCGAAGCGGCGAGTGAAGAACATTTGCCTTCGGCGAAGCCGATAACATTGCGTCGATCGCGTATTGGAAAAATTCTGGGCTTTGAGTTAGACGACGCAGAAGTGGAAGATATATTGCAACGTCTGGGCTCAACTGTTGAAGTCACCCCCGATGGCTGGTGTGTCGTTGCCCCATCGTTTCGATTTGATTTGGCGATTGAAGCTGACCTGCTAGAAGAGTTGGCGCGTATTTACGGTTACAACAATTTGCCTAGCCGCAATTTACTGGTGCCACAAAAATTTAGACGCAGTGCCGAGTCGCTGTTACCGTCCGCCAGTGTCAAACGTCAACTGCTAGGCCGTGGTTATCAGGAGGCAGTAACCTACAGCTTTATTGATCCCGTAATGCAAGCGCAGTTTGACCCGGCCGTGAAGCCTGTGGTGTTGGCCAATCCTATTTCCAGTGAAATGTCAGTGATGCGCACCAGTCTGCTGCCAGGCTTAGTTCAAGCGTTAGCTTACAATGTCGCGCGCCAGCAACAACGTGTTAGATTATTTGAAACCGGACAGCGGTTCATAAAGTCTAATGAGGATTTGTTGCAAGATAAAATGCTGGCCGGTGTGGCTTGCGGTGAACGCTGGGATAAGGAGTGGGCCAATGAGAAGGCCGAGCTGGATTTTTTCGATGTAAAAGGTGATGTAGAGTCGTTATTGAGTCTAACCGGGCGACGACAGGACTATCGCTTTGAAGCCGCGGAACATCCCGCATTGCATCCGGGACAAACTGCGGCCTTGCATCTGAATGGCAAAGAGGTAGGCATCATGGGTGCTTTGCACCCGCGATTGGTGTCTGAAAATGACCTTTCTGCTGAAATTTATTTGTTTGAAATTTCACTTCAAGCCTTACTTCAAGGTATACTCCCAAGTTATGGGAAAATATCAAAATTTCCGGAAGTCCAGCGAGACCTGGCTATCCTTATCGATAAAGACGTGGAATCTTCAGTGATTAGCGGCGATGTTCGTGAAATCGCTGGCGAACAGTTGACCGATATGACCATTTTTGATGTATACGACGGTCAGGGAATTGCCGAAGGCAAAAAAAGCCTCGGCTTAGGCTTGACCTTGCAAGACCATTCACGCACTCTTACTGAGCAGGAAGTAAGCAAGTGCCTGGATAAAGTTGTTGCATCACTAGAACAAAAATTTGGGGCGACACTAAGGAATTAGCTATGCCAGAGCGGGCATTAACAAAAGCTGATATGGCCGAACGCTTGTACGAAGAGCTAGGCCTCAATAAACGCGAAGCAAAAGAAATAGTTGAACTATTTTTTGAAGAGATTCGCACTTCGTTAGAAAATAATGAGCAAGTCAAGTTATCCGGCTTCGGAAATTTTGACCTGCGTGATAAGTCTGAACGCCCGGGAAGAAACCCGAAAACCGGCGAGGAAATTCCGATCTCCGCACGCCGCGTAGTCACATTCAGACCGGGACAAAAACTAAAAGCCAGAGTAGAAGCTTATGCTGGAACCAAGCAATAATAATGAACTGCCGGTTATTCCCGGCAAACGCTATTTTACCATCGGGGAAGTCAGCGAGCTCTGTACGGTCAAGCCGCACGTGCTGCGCTACTGGGAACAAGAGTTTCCGCAACTCAAACCGGTAAAACGGCGTGGCAACCGGCGTTATTATCAGCGGCAAGATGTGATAATGATCCGCCAGATTCGCAGCCTGCTATACGACCAGGGTTTTACCATTGGTGGAGCGAGACAACAGCTGTCAGGCGAAGACGCGAAAGAGGATACGCGCCAGTATCGGCAACTCATTCGCCAAATGATCAACGAGCTGGAAGACGTGCTCATCGCACTAAAAAACTAGTTTCAAAGCGCGTTCCAATACGTTAGTATTTTTCGCGTTTCTCCGTTGGCACACTGCCAACTGCTTCACTATTCGGGGCGTAGCGCAGCCTGGTAGCGCACTACACTGGGGGTGTAGTGGTCGCAGGTTCAAATCCTGCCGTCCCGACCACATACGATCGGCGCCATCGGGCGCCGTTTTTGTATGTGGCCGGGACGATACTTACGAACTATATGTTTAAAAACAATGTGTTATACTGCATATCTAAATTAAATATTGCGAACTCTCGCCACAATTTCAAAACTATCAACCGCTAAAACCCTACATTTACGACTACTCGCTTTAGTATCAATCCATCCACCAAAATGAAATACTCCAAAGCGCACCACAGTTAAGTGAAAGGAACCACGCATTAGCAATCAAAAAAACAGGCTGTCCTACCCTCGCGTTATCCTATTCGATTGGCACGGCACCCTTGTCGACACCCTCGACGCTATGTACCTTGCCATTGAAGACATGCTGCCTCAACTGGAAGAGTTAGGCTTGGTCGACAGACTTGCATCAGAAGAAACCGCCAAAACACCCGAAGACGCCAAGCTTATTCGTTACATCCGCATCTTCCGCCAACTACGGCCGAAAATTTTGGCGGAGCGTCGCGTTTCGCGTACCGATATTTTTGATGCAGTTTTCGGCCAGGATCAGGAAGCAAAAGCCATCGCTCATCGAGCGTATAACACCTGCTACAAGGCACACTACGGAAAAGTGTCGCCATTTCAGGACGGCATTACGGATTACCTCATCTTTCTAAAAAAACAGGGCTTCAAGCTGGCCATCGCAACCAATCGCAGCCGTGAATTTCTGGACAATGAAATGCTGTCGATCACTGGCGGAGGGTGGCGCGATCTATTCCACGTTATCGTATGCGGTGATGAGGTAGCGCATTACAAACCTGCCCCCGATTCAATCCTGCAGGCCCTTGCACTCCTTGGTGTGGATGCGGGTCGGCACGTTTGGTACGTGGGCGATAGCGTAACCGATATGATCACGGCCAAAGCAGCTGGGGTGACGCCCATATTTTATAACGGCGCGTTGTGGGACGAGCGGTGGATTGCTCAAGTGTTTCCCGACAGCGAACGTTCAGCACGTACTCCTGATGCGATTGTTGACGATTTTGATGAATTGCTTGACCTATTGGAAACAACTGTTCAGGGCGTTGAGCAAGATTGGCGACGGTCACGCCCTGCGCGTCGCCCACCGAGGCAACCACCACCCGAGCGTATTGAACCGGACTGGCATCCGGCGGTCGCCGATCTCCATCGGCCCAGTATTATGTTATTCGACTGGCATGCCACTCTGGTTGATACGCTCGACGCCATGTATCACGCGGTCGATGACATGTTGCCTGAATTGACAGAGTTGGACCTCGACAAGCGCTTGGTAACTGTTTCGGAATACCGCTCGCCAGAAGACGGGAAACTCGTAGACTACGTGCGCAATTATAAGAAATTGCATCCAAAGGTAAAAATTGATCGCAAAATCTCCCGTACCGATATTTTCGAAGTATTGTTTGGCGCGGACGAGGAGGCTAAGCGGATCGCACATCTCGCGTTTAATCGGCATTATAGAAACCACTTTGGTACGGTCTTGCCATTTGAACCGCAAGTCAAGAATATGCTGCTCGGCTTGCGTCGGCTCAATTTGCGGGTTGGCGTGATTACCAATCGCGACCGCGAGTTTTTTGTGCATGAATTGGCAGCGGTTGAAGGCAGCGGTTGGAGTGAGTTATTTGATACCGCGGTTTGCGGCGACGACACACCGAAACGTAAGCCCTATCCCGATCAGCTTCTTAAAGCGCTCACTAACATGAGCGCGACGGTTGGTGGCAACGTTTGGTATGTGGGCGACAGCACAACGGACACGATCG
>JBPCXM010000821.1:0-11812 GCA_051008535.1 Pseudomonadales bacterium
TTTTCGGTCAAGTCTTCGGTGACATTCAGCTCCAGTTTTGGATGGTGTTTTTTTAGCCATGGCAGCAAGCGTGGCAACACGAAAGGCGCAATCGTTGGAATAATGCCGATATGTAATTGCCCTGCTAAGGGCTGTTTTTCGGTATTTGCCATCAACACCAAATCTTCGATGTTTTTTACGCAAAAAGCGGCTTGAGCGGCGATTTGATTACCCATCCGCGTGACTGTTACGGATTTATTGGTACGATCGACGAGGCTTATACCTAATATTTCTTCGAGCTCCTTAATCGCGCTGCTGAATGCCGACTGCGAAACATTGCAATCTTCGGCCGCGCGACCGAAATGTTCGCGTTCAACGAGCTGTAAGAAATAGCGCAGTTGTTTTACTGTGGGATAGTGCATATTGGCGATCCAGATAATAGATTAACCGGAGCAATATGATCTAATTTATTGGCTAAATAAACAAGTAGCAAAGGCGTGTCTTTTGCGTAAGGTTACCACCTGATTTGCTAAATCAAATACCCGGCACACATTTCTTCCGACACTGCCCACAGCTTGGCCGCCATGGCATTGTCATTTATATGATGCCGACCGCTGACGATAACCGGGTTACAGTCTTCAAAATAAGCACCGGAAACGCCTGCCAATGCTGGCGCGGTCGCCACATAGGTTTGCGTGGCTGCGCCTTGTTCGGGTGATTTGGCGATCAGCCCGCCCAGCAAATTGAAAGCGCCCTTAACAAAGCCTGGCGCGGTACGCGCGATGTTAGTTTGCACTAGTCCAGGATGAATTACATTTGAGGTTGTCGCTCGGTTAGCGAGCCGCTTGGATAACTCATGGGAAAATAGGGCATTGGCTAGTTTTGATCTGCCATAAGCGGCGCTGGCATCAAACGCTTTTTCACCACGGAGATTATCGAAATCAATGCCTTCAGGAAGGGCTCGACTATACCCCGCACGGCTACCTACATGTACTAAGCGACCTGCAGTAGCGCGCTCAACCAGTGGTAGCAACTGGCTTACCAGTACGAAGTGTCCCAGATGGTTGATCGCAAACATTTTTTCGATGCCGTTAACGAGTTCCAGCTCGCCAAACGTATTAATGCCAGCATTGCAGACCAGCATATCGATAGCCAAATCCAGTTGGCGCACCGCGTCGGCACACTCCACTATCGATTGGAAATCCGACAATTCCAGCACTGCGGGTGTCGCTTTGCCCGGTACCTGCTTGCAGGCCGCGGCGGCCTTCTCCATCGTTCTGCCGGTGCCGATAACGTGAGCCCCACGAAGGGCAAGCACTCGCATGGTTTCAAAACCGAGACCGGAATTACAGCCAGTCACCAGTGCAACCTTGCCGGACAGATTCATGCCGGCCGTCACCTCCTCCGCTGTGGAGTCGCTGCCAAATGCGCTATTGGGCAAGCTGGTATCAATAGAGACTTTAAACTCGCTGCCTGCACAGGCTGTGGCGGTTGGCGTCAGCGCAGCAGCGACCCCCAGACGCAGGAAACTTCTTCTATTCATGGTTAAAACCTATAACGGGCCTGTAGTGCCACACTTGTACCACGAGTGACCGCGGCAAAGTGTGTGCCGGTGAGTAACGGTACGTCGGCGCCATAGTTGGCGACTTCAATTTCGTCAGTCAGGTTTTTGCCTACCAAGGCTATTTCCCACTGGCCGTCCGGTGCGCCGATGGCGAGCCGACCGTCAATGACGGTATTTGCATCCACGCTCTCCTGCGGATCATTATCACCGGCGAAAGTGCTTTCGTCGGTGAACACCACAGCCAGCCTGGTCGATACTAAGAATGAATCACCAAGCGGAAGGCGCCAGTCTATATACAGATTACCAGAATATTCCGGTGCAAAGTTTGTATTAACACCTCCTAGGTCTTGGAAGCACGGTGGTAAACCGGCAACACGAGCACGGGTTTCATCCGGGGCCAGACATGGTGCGTTAGGGAAGCTGTCGTAGCTTGAGTCAAGATACGCCAGTGCGCCGCCAATGGTTAATTGTTCGTTGAGCATCCATGTGCCGTCCAACTCTATACCGCGCGATGTGACTTCGGCGGCATTTTGTACGTCAAAGCTAACGCCGTTAAAAATGCTCACCTGCAAATCATCGTATTGGGTATTAAATACCGCGAAGTTTAACCGCGCCGCGCCGCCGGCCAGGCTGAACTTACCCCCTACCTCTACCGTTAGAGCTGTTTCGTCTTCAAATTCAAAGTTGTTGAAATCATCGCCGGTTTGCTGCACGTTAAACCCCCCAGCCTTGAAACCCTGAGCGACACTTAAGTAAAGTGTACCGGTATCGGCCACATCCCAGGAGACTTTGCCCGCCGCGCTAAGATTGGTTTCATCGCGATCGGATGAAAACTGGTGGATGGCGTTACCAAAAAATATCGAATTGGCCAACAGCGCATTTTGCACGATCGGATCAGCAGTATTCACATCACGCGCAACACCGGTTGGATCCAGCAGCACAAAGTTCTGGTCGCCGGTTTTTTTATCATCTGTCCAGCGTAATCCCAAACTTGCATGCAAGCGGTCATTCAAATGCCAGGTGCCCTCCGCGTAGAACGATAAGGTTTCGTTGTTTTGTTCGTAATCCGCCGCGCTGTTACCGCTGAGTGTGCAAGCCAAGGACACAAGCACCCCGCCCCGGGATGGGTTGTTCACGTCGCCAAGAATGGGTGCGAGCGCGGCTGGACCACCCGCCAGTGTGGGGCCAAATATCGAGTCCAACGTTGTGCAGTCGGTGGGTGTAGTGAGTGGCTGATTCGCCAGTACTTGGGTGCGCGTTTGCAAGGCGCTGGAAAACGTCGCGCCATTGAGAAAGTTTTGTCGCGCCGTTTTGTAATCGCTGTCTTGATAGTAAGCACCGGCGATCCAGTCAAAGTTTTCTCCCGGCGGCGATACCAGCCGGAATTCATGGCTGGTTTGTTCGAATTCATCATTGGGTGTGTAGGTGATCAGTAAGTTAACAGGAGAAAAGTCCGTGTCGAGCATGCGCTCGAATTCAAATTGTGAATAACCGCCGATGTAACTTAAGATGTATTCGCCAAGCTCATAGTCCAGCCGAGCGAGGAAATTAGTCGTATCGGTGTTATCAAACGCATCCTCACCACTAAATCCACCAGACACTGGCGTGCCGCCAAACGACACTTCGTCATCCAGCGTATCGTTAAACGCAGGATCTGCTGCCGTAAAAGTGGGTACAAAACCGGCTGGCGACAAGCTGATTTGGGTATTCATTCCGGTCCTGTCGAATTGACCTTCTTCGTATTTAAGCGCCAAGGTCGCATTCTCATTGAGGTCAAATTGCAGCCAGCCGCGCATTACCAGCTCCTCTTCTGCGAAAGCGTTTTCGTTAGCGCCGGGGAAGCTGTTTTCCAAAAAACCGTCGTTTTCCGACCAAGTGGCAGCCACACGACCTGTAGCGGCGTCACTGATTGCCCCTGAAATAACGCCGGTAAGTCGCTGTTCGTTGGCATCGGGTTCGTAGATACCCTCGACATAGCCTTCCAATTCATCGCTGGGCCTGGCAGTGGTAATGTTAACCGCGCCGGCGATAGTATTTTTACCAAACAAGGCGCCTTGCGGGCCACGCAACACTTCTACGCGCTCGATATCGAGGAAGGGTGCGCGAAATTGCCGGCCGCGGCCGCCATAGATTTCATCAACGAATAATCCTACCGATTGTTCGAAACCGTCGTTGGAACCGGAGCCAATGCCGCGAATGTATATCCAGGTGGCCACGACGTTGTTATCCGTCATCTTGAAATTCGGTACCATAACCTGCATGTCATTGAGCGAATTAAGGTTAGCATCGCGCAGTACGTCGCCACCGACCACGCTTACCGATATTGCCACATCCTGCAGGCTTTGCTCGCGTTTTTGCGTGGTGACTATTACTTCCTCAAGCTGCAGTTGCGCCTGTGCGAGGGCGCTGGTAAGCAGACATGAGCATATGACGAGAACAAAATACGGCAAGCGGGTATTGGAGAACACCGTCATACTGAAGCCTCTATTATTAAATTATTAAGTTTTGTTCGACGATCATACTACGCATACACTCTGGCCCAGGCAAATCCGCTATGTCGACTCATGGTGCGTCGCGAGCAGTATTATGAACGCGCGATTTCGCATACTATTCACTTTAATTTTAACCTCTTGACGAAACAACAACAGCGCAATTCGGGAGCCAAGCCATGCAAATAAGCGAAACCGTGTTGTCGCGCACGCTTGCAATGTCTATTTTTTCTAACGTATTGCTTATGGGGTGTACTGACTACGACGTTGGCGATGATGCGGAAGTCGTACGCGGTCTGAAGGCGTTTCGGGTCACCGAAACAGCCAGCTCGGAATTACGCCGCTACCCGAGCGTCGTTAAACCGGCAAATGAGAGTAAATTATCTTTCGAAGTTGCAGGGAAGTTAAAGAAAATGAAGCTCGAAGTCGGCCAGCGTGTGACTGCCGGCGACTTGCTTGCTGAAATTGACCCCGTTTCGCTCGACTTGCAAGTGCAGCAGGCGCGCGCATCACTGGAGCAGGCGCGGGCAAATTATACCAATGCCAAGTCAGACTTCGAGCGCAAGGCGCCACTGCTAAAAAACGGTTACATCACCAAGTCGGAGTACGACAACGCGCAAAGTGCACTGAAATCAACGTTGGCCCAGGTTGAACAAGCGAAAAAGCAGCTCGACATCAGTAAGGAGAACTTACGCAAAGCCCGCTTGCTTTCGCCTTTTGATGGCGTCGTCTCCAGTGTTGATGTAAAAGACTACGAGCAAATATCGCCGGGCCAGACAATCCTTGGCTTGTACAGCGAGAGTGCCTATGAGATTTCATTTAGTGTGCCGGCAGTCATTGTCAATCTGATTAACGTCGGTGATGCCGGGCAAGTGACATTTTCTGATTTACCCGGCGCTAAATATGGCGGGCATATCAAAGAGCTGGGTACTAGCGCGGCGCTAGTTTCGGCTTTTCCAGTCGTGCTGGCATTAGACGAAGCGCCTGAAAGACTCAAAGCCGGCATGGCGGCTGACGTAGAGCTGGATATCTCACTAGGCGAGGCTATCGAGGGCTATCTCGCACCTATCAGCAGTTTTAAATTTGGCGGCGGCGACGCCAGTCTACCGAAGGAGAGAATGGGTACCGTGTTCGTGTTTGACGAGCAAACGTCTACCGTCAGCTCACGGCAAGTGCATATGGCTGGCATTCACGGCAACATGGTCATCGTCGATTCCGGTTTGAACAAAAACGATATCATCGCTCGTGCCGGCGTTTCTTATTTACGCGATGGTCTAAAAGTCAAACTGCTGCCACTGGGTAAATAACAATGAGCTGGATCACCGAGTTCGGCCTCAAGCGCACGCGCCTGACAATTCTCGCAATGGTGGGCTTGTTGCTGATTGGCACCCTGCTCTACCACGGCTTTCCCAAACGCGAAGACCCCGAAATTACCATTCGTACCTCGGTAGTCACGGTGACTTTTCCGGGCATGACGCCCAAGCGCATGGAACGGCTGATTGCCGACCCGGTTGAACGCAAGATCCGCGAGATACCCGAAGTCGATGAGCTGAAAACGCTGATCACCACCGGCCGCATGTCAATCGACGTGGAGCTTGATGATAAGGTCAAAGACCTCGACCCCATCTGGCAGGAATTGCGTGACAAGATGGAAGAGATTGCACGCGAGTTACCGGACGGCAGCGAGGGGCCTTTCGTAAATACCAATTTCGGCGACGTTTCAATCGCGAGCATTGCCCTCACCGCCGAAGGTTTCAGTTTTCGCGAAATGGAACAGACCGCCGAGAACCTGCAGCGCCTGCTTTATATCTTGGACGGTGTTGCCAAGGTGGATCTGTATGGCGTGCAGGATGAACGCATATGGCTGGAAATTGATGCCGAACGCTTGGCCGCCATGGGCCTGCAAATCGAAACGCTGATCGACGATCTGCAAAAGCAAAATGTGATTTTACCAGCCGGTAGTCTCGATGCTGGTGGTACTAATCTGTTGCTGGAGGCCAGCGGCGACTTTAAAAGTGTCAGAGATATCTCCAAGCTGTTGACCAAGGTAGAAGGGCTGGACGACTTCGTGCAACTAAAAGATCTGGTAACCGTGCGCCGAGGCGTGGTATCGCCTAAGGAGAAACCGGTGTTTTTTAACGGTCGCCCGGCGCTTATCGTCGCCGTGCAAATGCAATCGCGTTACGATATTGAAGCCGTAGGTAAAAAGCTCGCACGCACAGTGGCGAGCCACGAAAACACCTTGCCACTGGGTTACGAACTTGACTTTGCCACTTTCCAGCCCGCTAAAGTATCGATAGCCGTAGACAATGCACTGAGCAACGTTGTGCAGACCTTTGTCGTCGTACTGTTGGTGATGATCATCTTCCTCGGCTGGCGTTCGGCGTTGATTATTTCGTCGATAGTACCGTTCGCCGTCATGTTTTCACTGATAGGTATGAACATTCTGGGTATCAGCCTGGAGCAAGTGTCCATTGCCGCCATCATTATTTCCTTAGGCTTGTTGGTAGACAATGGCGTGGTGATGGTTGAAGACATCCTGCGCCGCATTAACAACGGCGAAGGGCAACACGAGGCCGCCATGCACGCCGGCCAGCAGTTTACTGTGCCGTTACTGGTGTCATCGGCGACGACGATTTTTGCCTTTATGCCTTTCTTCTTGTTGGAGGGGGGCGAAGGCGAATACTCTTTTTCGCTGGGTGCTGTAGTTGCCATGACCTTAATCGGCTCGTGGCTGTCGGCTATATATTTTTTGCCCTTCCTGGCGCAGCATTTCCTGCGTCAATCCGCAAGCCGCGCGTCACGCACCGGCGGCGCGGCATTGGCGACCAAGATGCAGAAGGTCTACGACCGGTTACTACGCAAAGCATTGAGTACGGCGTCGCTGGTACTAGCCGCATGTTATGCAGCGGTTATTGGAGCACTGGTGTTACTAGCTTTGGTGCCTAACGAAATGTTTCCGCTGAGTGATCGCAACCAGATGCTTATCTACGTGGATATGCCTAAAGGTACGCACATCAGCGCCACCGAAAAGTCGGCGCGCGCCGTGTCTGACTGGTTGCTGGATGAAACACTTAATCCCGAAATAGAAAGTCACGTGCTCTATATTGGCTCCGGGGGACCGCGCTTTTATCTGTCACTTGATCCAGCCGATACAGCTCCAGAGACTGCATTTCTGCTTGTCAACACCAAAGATTTTGAAGGCGCGCTAAGCCTGTCGCGGCGGGCTAGGCATTACTTGCTTGAGAATCACCCGGAAGCCCGCTTCAAAATTAAGCGCCTCGCCATGGGTGCGTCGGAATCCGGCATCGTCGAAGTGGTAATCACCGGGCCGGAACTCGACGGTCTATTGGCACTAGGCAATCAGGTCGAAGGACTGTTTCGCCACGTGCCCGGCATCAGTCAAAACGAGAACGACTGGGGCGACAAAATTCTCAAGGTGTTGATCGACATCGACCAGGACAAGGCTAGGCGCACCGGTGTCACGTCTGAGTCTATGGCACAACTTTTGTCAGCCTATTTCGATGGTTACAGTATTTCCAGCTATCGGGAAGACGATCAATCGATTCCCATCGTGCTACGTGCCAGCGAACACAATCGTGACAGCGCCGATGATTTGAACGATATTACGCTGGGGAGTAACAGTGAATTATTTGCACTGGAACAGGTCGCCACCCTGCGTCCAGAGCTTGAATACTCCCAAATTCGGCGCAAAGACCAGGTGCGCACACTGATCGTCTCCGCCAAAAGCGACACCCTGACTGCAGCTGAAGTATTGAATCATGCCCAGGCCGGCCTCGATGCGTTGGAGCTTTCCGGCGGCTATGCCATCGCCATTGGTGGTGAAGTTGCCGACAACAGCGACATTAATGGCAAGCTAGCCGCAGGCCTGCCTGCTGCGTTTTTATTGATGCTGATCGCGATCGTGTTCCAATTTAACTCGTTCCGAAAAACGCTAATTATCTTTATGAGCATCCCCCTCATCGTGATTGGCATACCCTTGGGCTTGCTGATACTGCATCAACCCATGTCATTCTTCGGCACTCTGGGGATGATTGCGCTGGCGGGTATTATTATCAATAATGCGATCGTGTTTATCGATCAGATGGGTATCGAATGCAAGCAATTGCCCGTGCGTGACGCTGTGTTAGCGGCGGCGGAAAAGCGCTTGCGTCCTGTGTTACTCACGTCGGCTACGACGGTCGTTGGACTTGTGCCACTTTATCTTTTCGGTGGCTTCTTATGGTCACCACTTGCGGTGGTGATGATGTCGGGGCTGGCGTTGGCTTCGATTCTTACTTTGTTTTTTGTGCCTGCGGCTTTTTATCTATTGTTTCGCAACGACTCACCGGAATTACTGACATGACGAGTTTTACACCATACAGTGCATTAATAGGAGGAGCCTTCATCGGCCTGGCGGCGACCCTTTTGCTGCTAATGAACGGTCGTATTGCCGGAATCAGCGGCATTATGAATGGCCTTCTGAATCCATCAAGCGGCGATACAGGCTGGCGTGCCTGGTTCCTTGTCGGTTTGGTCGGCGGTGGCGGTCTCTATTTGGCATTTTCCACTCCGGCCTTCGAGTTACGCAGCGGCTTTTCTGTACCGTTGCTAGCAGCGGCTGGTTTTCTGGTCGGTTTCGGCACACGCATGGGCAACGGTTGTACAAGCGGCCACGGCGTCTGTGGTATCGCCCGCCTTTCCGTGCGCTCTCTAGTAGCGACTGCGATATTTATATCCGCGGGTATGTTGACTGTTTACGTTATGCGCAACATTTGAGGGATATCAGATGTATAAAAATGTCTTTGCATTTATCGCCGGCCTGCTGTTCGGCCTCGGTTTGGCGGTTTCACAAATGGTGAATCCCGAGAAAGTCATCGCCTTCCTCGATATCGCTGGCGCTTGGGACCCTTCTCTCCTTTTAGTGATGGTGGCCGCCGTTGCAGTCAACTTCATTGGATTTCGCTTGACAACTAGACGATCGCGGCCGCTGTTTGGTGATGTGTTTCATCTCCCTACACGAATCGATCTCGATACCAAGCTTATCATCGGTGCGGCGATCTTTGGGGTGGGTTGGGGCCTTGGTGGATACTGCCCCGGGCCGGCGCTGGCTGCACTAAGCATCGGCAGTTGGGAACCCTTGGTGTTTGTTGCAGCGATGTTGCTGGGGTCGCTCGGCTATCAATTTTTTGAGCGCAGCCCTCCCAAATTACATAACAATCCGAACGCCAGGGCGAGGATTGGAGAGTGACCTTGTACTAGGGATAGCACTGCAATAATCACTGCTGGCCGCGGAGGTACAATTCCTACCAATACTGGCTGGCGTCGCTATTACCCTCGCTTTGCTTCCTGAGACGCTCGCTGTACGCGTTTGTAATACCGGCCCAACTGCCGATCACTAGCCCTGCGCTGTGCCAAACTAGCTCCATTCAAAGCCTGCTCACGCGACAGCTTGCAGTAATTCAAAAAACGACGTTCATCCAGCTCACCAGAATCAATCGCCTTTCTTACCGCACAATCTGGCTCATTCTCATGTTGGCAATCACCAAAGCGGCAGTTCCTCGCCAAGTCCTCAACATCCGAAAAAGTAGTCGCTACCCCCTCTTCACAATCGGCAAGCTGCAACTCTCGCATTCCCGGCGTATCTAGAATCATTGCGCCATCTGGCATCGTCAGCAGTGAACGTCGTGTAGTGGTATGGCGGCCCTTGGCATCATTTTCGCGAATCGTACCGGTTAACTGCTGGTTACTCCCCAGAAGCGTATTTGTCAGGGCTGACTTACCCGCACCGGACGAACCCAACAGCACTACAGTTTTACCCGATTGGCACCAAGGTAGCAGTGCTGAAACGCTGTCGGCAGAAAGACAGTTGACGGTTTCCACACAAAGCAAACTATCCAGTCCTTGCACCATACTAGATAGGTTCACAGGTTCAGGACAAAGATCCATTTTGCTCAACACCACAACCGGTTCAGCATTGGCGTTGTTCACGATGCTGAGATAACGCTCGATACGGTTAAGATTAAAGTCATCATTCAGTGAGCAAACAATAAATGCAGTGTCTACATTCGCTGCGATCAACTGCTCCGACACTTTGCTTCCGGCAGCTTTACGCCGAAAACAGCTGTGTCGCTCCAATGCCCGCAGGAAGAATCGCTCAGCATCCAGCAAAACCCAATCGCCTACTGTGAGCGGTGGCATCGAATAGGTCAAAGACAGAGTTTGCGCTCCCGCTTCGGTCGCCACTTCTATTTCAGATTTGTGCTGCTCGATTACTCTCGCCGGAATAGCCGTTTCCCATTCGTCGAGGGATAGTTGTTGTTGATAAAACGGTTGCCAACCCAGGTTGGCCAAAGATAAATGAATAGTCACAGTACACCCCTAATGCAAATGCATCATTAGCAAAAATCGGGGGCCAAATGCCCCGGCTTAATACCGGGCGATGGGGACGTAGGGCGGCCGAAGCCAGCTATTAACCCTGAACGTCTGCCCGGTTAGGCTTTGCTGCAATCATATTCTGCTCTCCTAACCATATGGGGTACTGCCACTATAGCACAGCTCTTCGCGATTAACCGGGCAGTACTGTGGCAAGCAGGCAAGCAAACAAAAAAGGCCGAGCAACAGCGAACTTCATTCGCCATCACCACGATGCCGGTACCGGCTGGCACCTGACCGACAATATTTCCCTCTGGGGCAAAGTTCGCTGTGTTGTTATCGAATACCTCGTTGTTGTAAACACGGGTGCGTTCACCGCCGCTCACCTCAAGGTTGGGCAAGTCAAACACCAATATGCCACCGGTGTTTTCCGTCGTTCGGTTCTCATAAACATCGGCAAGCGTAGAGTTCTCGATTTCAATACCCTCGACACGGTAAAACTTTTTTTTTATCATTTGTCATTCTTTATCGCGAAAGCTTATTATATTTAGAAGTGCCAGCGCCATGATACAGCTAAAGATCTTGTAACTCCTCCGCCGGCAGAGACTCTGTGCTAAGGCCAGCCGCCGCCTGCAGGGCTACCAATTCGGCATCGATGCCTTGCGCAATTCGGTATGGGTCTGGAACCATTTTTTTACAGCTAATAATGCTGTAGTTGAGTTGGTCTACATAGCTCCACACAGTAATATTTAAACCGTTGCCTTCCATCAGCGGTCCCACCGAATACAGTGTTTCTAGCTCGGTGCCGTTACTCACTAGCTTTGCTCTGGGGCCTGGCACATTGGATACGGCGACGTTGGCGATGACTGCGTATTTTGCCCGGCGCGCCATCTGCTTATCGTATTCGCGGCGTTTGTGCCAGGCGTACATGAACGGCGGCAGATAGTTCATCAACTCGGGCAAAGTGCTTTTGCCGAATACCTCGAGTTCACTTTTACCCGCGTTAGTGCTTTCCCGAATCTTGTTGAATCGCTCGATCCGGTCTTCGATGCTGATATACAAGCGTGTGCCCAACTGGCTGAAATTGTTGCCAAACAAACGCACGCTGCCGGGCTCGTCGGCTGATACCGGAATGGTTGCTATCAGTGGTTGTTCGGTGTTGTCACCGTAGTATTGTAAATAGCTGCGCAAAGCGCCAGCAATAAGTGCGAGTACAACGTCGTTGATTGTGCCATTCAACGCCGTTTTTAAGGACTTTATGTCAGCCAGTGCATGGCTGGCGGTGGCGAACTTGCGTTGGGTCGTCAGAGCGCCGTTGAAGCGACAATGCAGCACGTCTTCCGCCAGGCTGTCTACCGCCAGTGTTTCGGCATTCTCGCGGTGCAACTTAACCGCTTTTTTACGC
>JBPCXM010000822.1:0-9965 GCA_051008535.1 Pseudomonadales bacterium
CTCGCGTGCTGCGATGCAGCGACTATCGCCGCAGAGGATTTGGTGGCAAGTGAACGACGCGCCAGGGAGCGCGTTGGAGAACTGGAGCTGGTCAGTTGGAATCCTGCGCATCAATGGTATTACTACCCAGAGATGGCTCGCAGCGAAGCCCTTCTGATCAAGACTTTCGATTCTGCGCGTGACGGTCGTGCCACACGCTCGATTCACACGGCGTTTCTCAATCCACTGGCGCCACCGGATGCACCGGCCCGAGAGAGCATTGAATCGCGCTTATTGGTGTTTTTCCACTAACGGATATTCAACCATGAAAAAAATCCTATTATTCATTGGCCTTGTCAGTCTCTCCTTCGCTGTGCAGGCAGAGAGTTACCTCTTTGAAAACGTCCGCATCTTCAATGGTGTCGATGCAAAGCTGAGCAGCGGGCACGTATTAGTCGAAGACGGCATTATCACTACGATATCCTCAGATGCCATCGCAGCGCCCAAGGGAGTCACCGTTATCGATGGCGACAATCGCGTGCTGTCGCCAGGGTTTATTGACCTGCACGTACACCTAACATCGCATGTGCCGTCTGACCAGGAAGACGCCCACGCAACCGTTGTAGGCGCAGTCGCCGGGGATGTGGCAAGACATTTCCTCGACAGCGGATTCACTACGGTTCGTGATGCCGGCGGCACGCATCCACATCTCGCGAGAGCCATAGAGAAAGGCACGATTTACGGTCCAAGGGTGTTTCCGTCGGGTGCGGTACTTTCTCAGACCGGCGGCCATGGTGACTGGCGCCACGGCGACCAGCCACATCCAGCGCTGCAAGGGGGCGACCCATACATTCAAGCCGACCAGGCTGTGCTTGTCGATGGTGTTGACCAGCACTTGATGGCGGCACGCGAAAATCTGCGGCACGGAGCGACGCAGATCAAAATCATGGGCGGTGGCGGGGTGATGTCAGATTATGACCCGATTCACTCGCTGCAGCCGTCCCCAGCCGAGATACGCGCCGCGGTACAAGCCGCGAGTGACTGGGGCACGTACGTACTTGCGCATGCCTATACGAGCGAGGCGGTGCGCCGGCTTATCGACAATGGTGTAAAGTGTATTGAGCACGGCCTGTTGATTGACGATGCCACGGCGAAATACGTTAAGCAGAACGATGTCGTTATCAGCACCCAGCTGGTAGTCTATCGGGCGCTCAAGGACCTGCCCGGCATTACGCAGACCAACCTCGACAAGCTCGATGTGGTATTGAAAGGGCAGGAAAATCTGATTGCGTTGATCAAGAAGCACAAGATCACCACCGGATTCGCCACCGATCTGATCGGTGGCATGTACCCAATGCTAACGCGGGAGTTCACCGAGCGGGCAATGTACTGGACGCCAGCGGAAGTGCTGACTCAGGCGACATCTGAAAGCGCCAAGGTCATTCGCATGTCCGGCCGGCTAAATCGCCACGGCAACTTCGGCGAAATTCGTGAAGGCTGGATCGCTGACTTGCTGTTGATCAACGGTGAGCCATTCGAAGACATCTCGGTACTAAGAGACCCGGACAAAAACCTCGCCCTGATCATGAAAGGCGGCGAAATCGTCAAGCGCCGGCTGTAAGTTGGTTTTTCGTCGGTACTCTGCGCTGCTACCCTCTTGTCAGCAAGCACTCCCGACAAAATGCCTGCCAACGCCGCTACGAAGTTCATGTTCACCGCGTCTGTTCGCAAAGAAGTCGTTCTAACCGCCGGCGCGTTGCGCACGCCACAATTGTTGCAGGTATCCGGTGTCGGTAATCGTCAGCACCTGGAGGGTTTAGGTATTGATGTAGTATCGGATCTGCCAACCGTAGGCGAAAACCTGCACGATCACCCAACCCTAAAAGTCCCATTTCTGCTGAGCGAACCGCTCAGTATGGCGGGAGTTGGCCTGCTGCAAAAAGCCAAAATCGGTCTTCAGTGGTTGCTGACCAAGACGGGCGTCGGCAGCTGGAATCACTTTGACGCCATACAGAATTAGAGGAATTTATTCGTAATGAAGTCGATACCGATTTTCACTACGGCGGTACCTGTTGCATGGGTAACCCGGATGATTCATACACGGTGGTTGATCCACAACTGCGCGTTAAAGGCGTCAAAAACCTGCGGGTAGCAGACGCTTCGGTGATGCCGCTGCCAATGCACGGTAACACCAATCACGCTTGTATTATGATTGGCGCTAAGGCGGCAGATATCATTTTGAAAGATGCGGCCAACTAACTGGCGAACGCTTACTACTGAGAAGCAACCCAATAAAAATCCTAGCAAAGGAATCTAGCCATGAACTTGCGCCAGTTACTACGAAAGCCTTTTATTACCACTTCATTCGCGAAGGAAACCAATCTCAATGGCAAGCACGTCGTAGTAACCGGAGTTGGACCTGGTTCCCTAGGTTATGAAACCGCTAAAACCCTCGCACGTTGGGGCGCAGTCGTTACTGTGACGACACGACGCAATACCGTCGCTGCAGTAGAAACGTTGACTGCAGAGCTTGCCAGGGAAAACGTCACCGCACAGATCAATGGCCATGAATTGGACTTATGCGATGCCAGCTCTGTCAATCAGTTCACCCATTGGTACCTGAAAAACTATGGAGCACAGCTGGACATTCTGGTGAATAATGCGGGGATACACCTGGATTTGTTGTCCAGATGGAAGGAGCCAAAACTCAGCGATGACGGTCACGAAATACAGTGGCGTACCAACTATCTGGGTACGGCACATCTGACCCATAATTTGCTGCCATTATTGCAAGAAACCGGTGACAAGCACGGCGATGCGCGCATCGTCAATGTGGTATCGCAAATTCATAGCAGAGGCAGCAACGAGGCGTTGTTTGATCCGAACACGCCCTATGAATCCTGGAAATTCTACGGCTTGTCCAAGCTCGCTATGATCCACTTTAGCCACCAACTAAACCGACGTTTTGCGGAAAAACACAAGGTGCAGAGTTACTGCTTGCATCCCGGCAGTGCTAGCGGCACCTACACCGATGTGGCCACCAAGGGCTTTGCAGGCCGCCCAATTATCGGTTTGCTTCGCAAGCTCGGCGCGCCGCTGGAAAGACTTTTTATGTCGACCGCCGAGGAAGGCGCCCAGACACAAATCCACTGTGCGACTTCGCCACAGGCTAAGGGCGGTTACTACTATTTCAATTGTGAAATTAGCGAGGCGTCTGCTGATAGCAATGACGAAAACGCAGCTGAGCGACTATGGCAGGAAACTTCGGGCTGGGTGAATGGTTTGTCAAAACTCGAGCACCGATAATTTTCGGTCGATCTAAATAATATCAATAACCGGGATTCTTCCATGTTGAATAATGACTGCCATTGGCCTAAAAAGAAGTTAGCGGGCTCACTTACCATTCTCGCTACACTCGTGCTTACTGCCTGCGCGCGTGTAGATGATCCAACCCTTAAGTCGACGTTGGATATACGAAGTCCTGAGCCGCCACCGGCTAAGGCAATTGTGGAGCATAGCAACACCCGCAATTTACTGTGGGGTGATCTGCATGTGCACACCAGCCTATCTTACGATTCCTATGGTATGGGCGTGCGGATTATGCCAGACGATGCGTACCGTTATTTCAAAGGCGGCACCATAACTCACGGTGCCGGCTATGCGGTACGGGCCAAACGATCTATCGATTTCGCGGCAATTACTGACCACGCTGAATTTTTAGGCGCACCACGGCATCTCGCTGGTGAAAACGCCGAAGACAACCCGTTGCCCGAGGTTCTGGCCACAGGAAGTCCTCTAAAAATAACCTGGCATTGGCTCCATAATATGTTGACGGCTAAAAATGAGAACCCAGCCCAGACCTACGGAGACGTTGAGGGATTGAGTGATGTGGCCGCTGCCGCCTGGTTGAAAACTATTGAGGCCGCAGAAGCACATAATGATCCGGGCCGCTTTACCGCATTTATCGCCTATGAATACACCTCCATGCCCGGTCGTCAGAACCTGCACCGCAATGTGATTTTCAAAGGCTCGAATGTCATCGAAACACCTTTTTCTTAGCTGGATTCTGAAAATCCGGAAGACCTGTGGACGGTATTGGAAAAGGAACGCGCAAAAGGCAATGAAAACCTGGCAATTCCTCATAACGGCAACGCCAGTAATGGCCTGATGTATGATCGCCAAACCTACAATGGTAATAAACTGGACGCCGGATACGCCGCGCGCCGCATGGCCAACGAACCACTTAGTGAAATCTTCCAGGTCAAAGGCTCCTCGGAAACGCACCCTGAACTATCACCGGATGATCCGTTCGCATCCCATGAGCTGTTCACCACCATCTTTAATCCCGCGGGTGACACGGGCAAAGTGCCTGGCAGTTACGCTCGCGATGCCCTACGTACTGGCCTGGAATATAACCACGAGCAGGGATTCAACCCCTATCAATTCGGGGTGATTGGCAGTGGTGACAGCCATAATGGCACCATGGCCGATGAGGAAGATAACTTCCACGGCAAACAGCCGCTGATGGACGGTACGGCGGCGCAGCGCCTGGGCATGGTTTTCCTGTTACCTGACAGCATTCGCCGTACCGGGCAGTGGGGTTCTCAGGGACTGGCCGCCGTCTGGGCCCAAGAAAATACTCGCGATTCCATTTACGACGCCTTACAGCGTAAAGAGAGCTACGCTACTACCGGACCAAGGATGACTTTACGCTTCTTTGGCGGTTGGGAGTTCGATCAAAGCATCCTGAATGCGCCCGACTGGCTTGAGAAGGCTTATGCAAACGGTGTGCCTATGGGGGGAACCCTGCCCAGCGGGCAACGACAAAAAGCACCATGTTTTGTTGTACTGGCGACCAAAGATCCGCTAGGTGCCAACCTCGACAGACTACAAATTGTCAAAGCCTGGGTGGATGCTGAAGGCAACAGTCACGAAAAAATCGTTGATATCGCTGGCGCAGGAGACCGCGAGGTTGATCCTGCTACCGGGCTACTGGCATCCGTCGGCACTACCGTTGATGTAAAACAAGCCACGTACAGCAACACCATTGGCGCAGCACAGCTTGCTACCGTTTGGCAAGATCCCGACTTCAACGCCAAGCAACATACTTTTTATTATGCTCGGGTTATCGAAATTCCCACCCCGCGTTATTCCACCTATGATGCCAAAGCATTAGGTGTGGATGCACCGAAGCCCACGGCCATACAAGAGCGCGCAGTGAGCTCCGCAATTTGGTATGAGCCCGAAATCTGACTTTTTTGCAGATGCTGGACATTACCAAAACTGGTGATTTGGTGCTCGATGGTTTTCTGGGGTGAAGATGAGCGAGGGGTTGATCAATTAACAAACGCCTAAAAAAAGGAGTCACTTGATTAGATTTACGAGCAATATATAGCTCATAAATATACTTAATTGACAATAAGAATATGTGCTATATACTGCTCAATATGGTTAAAAAGGTGATTACTGAGCAATATACGGCGCAAAATAATAATTTTATGATCGCCCCACCGGAAAAGGTAGAGCGCGCACTCGGGCAACGCCTTGAAAAGCTGCGGCTAAGCAAGAACATGAACCAGACCACGCTGGCCAATGAAGCCGGTGTTTCGCGCCGCACAATCACACGCCTGGAGAACGGCGAAGGTGTCTCACTGGACACGCTCATTCGCGTTATGAAGGCTCTGGGCGTTGTTGATCGATTGGAAACCTTGTTGCCAGACCCTACAGTTCGCCCAATCGAGCGGGTTCGACTCAAAGGCCGCGAGCGTAAACGCGCTCGCGAAAAGTCTGGCGCAGGCAGTTCCAATTGGACCTGGGGCGACGAACCTGAAAAGCAATGACCGATGCACGAGTCATTCTATGGGGCCGGGACATAGGCGCCATTTCCTGGCTAGAAGATCGGGAAGTGGGTGTATTTCAATACGCGCCGGAGTTTGTCGGCAGCGGCATTGAGGTTGCGCCCATGATGATGCCTTTGCGAGAGGCGCCTTATGAATTCCCTGCCCTGCCGCGAGACGCGTTTAAGGCATTGCCAGGCCTGCTTGCTGATTCTCTGCCCGATAAGTTCGGCAATGCACTTATCGACGCCTGGCTTGCCCAACGAGGGCGAACGCCAGAGAGTTTCAATCCGGTCGAACGGCTCTGCTATATCGGCTCGCGCGGGATGGGCGCATTGGAATTCAAGCCCGCTTTGTTTGACCCCGCACGCAACTCAAAGCGACTGGAAGTGGCTGCGCTTGTTGAGCTTGCCAACAAAGTGCTTGATGAACGCACCTCGATGTCTGGCAAATTTTCAGGAGAGGACGATACCGAAGTTATTGATGACATCATCCGGGTTGGAACATCTGCCGGTGGCGCCAGAGCCAAAGCCATCCTGGCGTGGAACGAACACACTGGCGAATTTCGCTCAGGACAAATTCCAAACAACTCTTATCTTAACTCTGGCTTTAGCTATTGGCTAATGAAATTCGACGGCATCACCAGCAACAAAGACAAGGAAGTTGCAGACCCTCAAGGTTTTGGATTGATCGAATACGCCTACTATCTGATGGCGATTGATGCCGGTCTCGCTATGTCTGAATGCCGCGTGCATCATGAGGGCGGTCGCGCGCATTTTATGACGAAACGCTTCGACCGAACCGATGCGGGAGACAAGCTGCACATGCAATCGCTCTGCGCGATGATGCATTTCGATTTTAATCAAGCTAACGCCTATTCTTATGAACAGGCCTTGCAAACAATGCTTCGAATTGGCATGCCGACGGTCGATGTCGAACAACAGTATCGACGCGCGGTATTCAATGTTATCGCACGCAACCACGACGACCACGTAAAGAATATTGCCTACCTGATGGACAAGTCCGGAAAGTGGCGCCTGTCTCCGGCGTTTGATGTGGCCTATTCCTACAACCCCGATGGCGCCTGGACGAGCCGGCACCAAATGAGTGTTAACGGCAAACGAGATAATTTCAACATCGACGATTTGATTGCGCTGGCGAAAAGCGGCGGCACAAAAAAAGCGAAAGCGCGCGCTGCCATTAAGCAAGTGGACGTCGCCATTCAAAAATGGAGAGAATTTGCCGAGCAAGCGGGAGTGGACATGGAAACGGCAAGCCGTATTCGCAAAGCGCATCGTCGATTGTGTTAATGCGCTACTCCCTGGCGTTGCTTACGGGGTTGACAGGGATGTGGAGGTGCTAAACGTATAGATTTAAGGTTCATCAGAGTGTTCCGAACCGTTGCAGAGGAACGTGTCGCTTAGCGTAGAAACTGAGATAATCTTTCAATCAAAACCGTCCGATGATCGGGAGCTAAGCACACTGCTCAACGTTATCGGCGATCTGTATCCTGAGCCCTGATCGCTAAAAAGATAATTGAGACTCCATATCTCCTCCAGAATGGGCCAAAGTTGGCCCAGACTTAGACGACTGCTTTGTTGAGCGTCGTAGTCTGCCAGTTGGTGTATTCCATCAGGCCGTGCAGGGAATTCTCGCAGCCCAGCCCCGACTGTTTATGTCCGCCAAAGGCCTGGTACGGTAAGTACTGATGCACCTCGTTCAGCCACACAGTCCCCGCTTCCAGCTGGCTGCCAATGCGTTCGACCGCGTCGAGATCTTTACCCCATACTGAGGCACCCAGCCCGTACATGGTGTTATTGGCCCGGACGATCACATCGTCCTCATCAGACCATTTGAGCAAGGGTAGAAGCGGGCTGAAAGGCTCTTCCCGCTGAGGATTTAGGTACAATTGATTTGTACCCAAAGTATTACCCATGTCTTCGGTATAAAGTGCAACCTATGTGTCAAGTATGCACCCTAGTGGGGGTGGTGGGCCTTGCTGGACTCGAACCAGCGACCGATCGATTATGAGTCGAGTGCTCTAACCAACTGAGCTAAAGGCCCTCTTAAACTAACTTTTCAAATTGTATTACATATCCCGGTAAATTATGAGTCGGATGCTCTAACCAACAGAGCTACGGGCCCCTAGCTTGTCTTTCTTACTTTTAAACGAAAACGCGGCGCGTTATAGTGCGCCGCGCTGTATTCGAAAACACCTTTATTGCGTTACTCGTCGAGGAAGCTACGCAAATGGTCGGAGCGGCTGGGGTGGCGTAATTTACGCAATGCCTTGGCCTCGATTTGGCGAATACGTTCACGCGTTACGTCGAACTGTTTGCCAACTTCTTCTAACGTGTGGTCGGTATTCATATCGATGCCGAAACGCATGCGCAACACTTTCGCCTCGCGCGCGGTCAGGCCGGCCAGCACATCCTTGGTGGACTCTTCTAGCCCGGTACTGGTCGCCGACTCTACCGGAGATACGATGGTGCCGTCTTCGATAAAATCTCCCAGATGCGAATCTTCATCATCGCCGATGGGGGTTTCCATGGAGATCGGCTCTTTGGCAATTTTCAGTACCTTGCGCACCTTGTCTTCCGGCATTTCCATGCGCTCGCCGAGTTCTTCCGGCGTGGGTTCGCGGCCCATTTCCTGCAGCATTTGCCGCGAAATGCGGTTTAGCTTGTTAATTGTTTCGATCATGTGTACTGGAATACGTATGGTGCGCGCCTGATCGGCGATAGAACGTGTAATCGCCTGACGAATCCACCATGTAGCGTAGGTCGAAAACTTATAACCACGGCGATATTCAAATTTGTCGACCGCTTTCATCAAGCCGATGTTGCCTTCCTGGATCAAATCCAAAAATTGTAGACCACGGTTGGTGTACTTCTTAGCGATGGAAATCACCAAGCGCAGGTTGGCTTCTACCATTTCCTTCTTAGCGCGGCGCATGCGAGCATCACCCAGCGACATGCGGCGGTTGATTTCCTTGATATCGGAAATCTGCAAGGCGGTTATTTCGGAAATTGCCATTAGCTTGTTCTGCGCGCGCGCAATTTCGGGTTTGGCAATCTGCAACTTATCTGCCAACCCCTTGTGTTTCTTAATTTGTTTGTCTATCCAGCTGCTCTCGGCTTCGTGGCTCTGAAACTCCTGCAGAAACTTTTTGCGCTCCATGCCAACTTCACGCACACAAATTTTCATGATCAGGCGCTCTTGGCGGCGAATCTCGGAGATCGCATCGCGCACGTGTTTCGCCAACGGATCTAACTGGCGCGGCGTTAGCTTGAAGAATTTGAATACATCAGCCCGCGCGGTGAGTTGTTTTTGCGCTTGATCGCTGTAGCGACCATGTTTCTCAATTGCTGTTACCGCTTTGTTGTGATGCCTGCGCAAGCTATCGAAGCGCTTTTTTGCCTCAACCGGGTCTGGCCCATTGTCTTTTTCGTCATCGTCATCTTTATCGGCTTTGTCTTTCTCGGCCTTATTTTTGCTTTCCACGGCAGTCTCGGCGGCGGCCGCCACCTGGCTGGCTGAAGGCACGTGTTCCATCGGGTTCAGGTAGCCGGTAAGAATATCCGCCAGGCGGCGTTCTTCTTTCTTGACCAGATCGTATTCCGATAGTAGATGCTCAACCGAGCCGGGAAACAGAGAGATGGCAGACATAGATTCACGGATGCCTTCCTCGATGCGCTTGGCGATAACAATCTCGCCCTCGCGGGTCAGCAACTCTACGGTACCCATCTCGCGCATATACATACGCACCGGGTCAGTGGTACGGCCAACTTCCGTTTCGACGGCAGCAAGTGCAGCAGCGGCTTCGGCGGCGGCGATTTCGTCGGCCGAGTCGTCCTCGTTTAACAGCAAGGTGTCGGCGTCGGGAGCTTCTTCAAATACCTGAATTCCCAGGTCGTTGATCATTTGAATGATGTCTTCAACCTGATCCGGGTCTGAAATATCCTGAGGAAGGTGATCGTTAACCTCGGCGTATGTCAGGTAGCCTTGTTCTTTACCCTTGGCAATAAGGGTCTTTAAACGAGACTGCTTTTGTTCGGTTTCGCTCATAGTAAATCGTTCACTGGGACGTTTGCGGAAGTTAGCCCGACATTATAACTGTATATGCTGACCAAATGCTAGCCTCATAAC
>JBPCXM010000823.1:0-6742 GCA_051008535.1 Pseudomonadales bacterium
CTGGTGTGATAACCAATCGACGCTTGCCTTTGGTCTCTTTGCCGAAGCTCACAGTGCCACTAATTTCCGCCAAAATGGCTGGCTCTTTCGGCTTGCGCGCTTCGAACAAATCAGCCACTCGAGGCAATCCACCGGTAATATCTCGGGTTTTTGAACCTTCCTGCGGAATTCGCGCGATAATGTCACCCACTGCAACCGCAACGCCGTCTTCCAGGCTAACAATGGCTTGCGCCGGCAAGAAATAGTGAGCCGGTACGTTGGTGCCAGCAAGACACAAAGCCTTGCCATCATTGTCAACCAGGGTCACTGCCGGGCGAATATCTTTACCTGCCGCAGGTCTTTCGGATGGGTCCATCACCGAAATACTGCTTAACCCGGTCAACTCGTCGGTTTGGTGCTTAACGGTGATGCCTTCTTCCATGCCCTCAAAGCGCACCTGACCCTCTACTTCGGTGACGATCGGGTGCGTATGCGGGTCCCAATTGGCAACAATTTGACCGGCTTCTATTTCCGCGTTGTCTTGCACTTTAATGATGGCGCCATAAGGTAACTTGTAGCGCTCACGCTCTCGACCTGCATGGTCGGTGACCGCCAGTTCACCGGAACGCGATACTGCAACCAAGTGGCCATTGGGCTGTTCAACAAATTTAAGGTTGTGCAAGCGAACATGACCGTCCTGTTTGACTTGTACGCTGTCAATCGCGGTGGCCCGCGATGCCGCGCCACCAATGTGGAAGGTACGCATGGTCAGCTGCGTGCCAGGTTCACCTATCGATTGTGCCGCAACGACACCCACCGACTCGCCCATATTGGCAATATGGCCACGCGCCAGGTCGCGCCCATAACACATGGCGCAAATTCCGTGACGGGTTTCGCAGGTAATCGCCGAACGCACGATGATTTCGTCGACCGCGATATCTTCCAGCCGCTCGACCCATTTTTCATCGATCATTGTGCCGGCTTCGATCGCAATCGCGTCGCTGCCCGGCTCAAGCACATCGCGCGCCACTACACGACCCAACACTCGGTCGCCAAGTTTCTCGATAATGTCGCCACCTTCAATCACCGGCGTCATCAGCAAACCATCATCGGTGCCGCAATCGTCTTGGGTAATAACCAGATCTTGCGCCACATCGACGAGGCGCCGCGTGAGGTAACCCGAGTTCGCGGTTTTCAGCGCCGTGTCGGCCAGACCTTTACGAGCGCCGTGGGTAGAAATAAAGTACTGCAGTACCGACAAGCCTTCGCGGAAGTTGGCGGTAATCGGCGTTTCAATGATTGAGCCATCCGGCTTCGCCATCAAACCACGCATGCCCGCCAGTTGTCGAATCTGCGCGGGGCTACCTCTGGCGCCAGAGTCAGCGTACATGAATACAGAGTTAAATGAGTCCTGCTTCTCTTCTTCGCCATCTTTGTTAGTGATTCTTTGTGTGGCGATGCCTTCCATCATGGCCTTGGCCACCAAGTCGTTGGCACGTGACCAGATGTCAATAACCTTGTTGTATTTTTCACCCTGAGTGACAAGGCCGGAGGCATATTGCGCCTCAATTTCCCTGACTTCGTCCTCGGCGGTATGAATGATTTGCGATTTTGATTCTGGAATAACGAAATCATTAACGCCGATCGATGCGCCCGAGCGGGTCGAATAATCGTAGCCGGTGTACATCAATTGGTCGGCAAAGATCACAGTCTCTTTTAAACCTACCGTGCGATAACACTGGTTGATCAGGCGTGAAATCGCCTTTTTAGCCAGCGGTTGATTGACCAGTTCAAACGGCAAGCCGCTGGGTACGATCTCCCACAACAGGGCGCGGCCCGTGGTCGTATCGACAACGCGCGTACCTTCGTTGCGGGTACCCTCATCATCGATGATAACTTCGTTAATGCGTACCTTGATGCGCGACTGCAAACCCACGTGCCCACCACCGTAAGCACGGTCCACTTCTTCAATATTGGTAAACAGCATGCCTTCGCCTTTACCGTTGATGCGGTCGCGCGTCATGTAATACAGACCCAACACAACGTCTTGCGACGGTACGATGATAGGCTCGCCGTTGGCTGGTGACAGAATATTGTTGGTCGACATCATTAAGGAGCGCGCTTCCAGCTGCGCCTCAATTGTCAATGGCACGTGCACCGCCATTTGGTCACCGTCGAAGTCGGCGTTGTACGCCGCACAGACCAGCGGGTGTAATTGAATCGCCTTGCCTTCGATCAATACCGGTTCGAACGCTTGTATGCCCAAGCGGTGCAACGTGGGCGCGCGGTTCAACAATACCGGATGCTCACGAATCACTTCGGCCAGCACGTCCCACACTTCTGGTGGCTCGCGCTCGACCATTTTCTTGGCGGCTTTAATGGTTGTCGCCCAGCCCTTGGCTTCCAGTTTGCCAAATACAAAGGGTTTAAACAGCTCCAGAGCCATTTTTTTAGGCAAACCACACTGATGCAAACGTAGTGTAGGGCCAACAACAATGACCGAACGACCAGAGTAGTCGACGCGTTTGCCCAACAGATTTTGGCGGAAACGGCCCTGCTTGCCTTTGATCATATCGGCCAGCGATTTTAGCGGCCGCTTGTTGGAACCGGTAATAGCGCGTCCGCGGCGGCCGTTATCCAACAGTGCGTCGACCGACTCTTGCAACATGCGCTTTTCGTTGCGCACGATAATGTCGGGAGCATTTAGCTCTAACAGACGCTTCAAGCGGTTGTTACGGTTGATGACTCGGCGATACAAATCGTTCAAATCCGACGTTGCAAAACGACCACCATCAAGTGGTACCAGCGGACGCAAATCCGGTGGCAGAACCGGCAAAGCGGTCATGATCATCCACTCGGGATGGTTGCCAGAATCGCGGAACGCTTCCAGCAGCTTCAAGCGTTTGGACAGTTTCTTGATTTTGGTTTCAGAATTGGTTTCCGGAATTTCTTCGCGCAGGCGGATAACTTCCGCATCGAGATCGATTTCCAGCATCATTTGCTGAATCGCCTCGGCTCCCATTTTGGCGGAAAAATCATCGCCAAATTCTTCCATCGCTTCGAAGTACTGCTCATCGGTCAGCAGATTACCGCGTTCCAACGCGGTCAAACCGGGATCAATCACGACATAGGATTCGAAATACAAAATGCGTTCTATATCGCGCAGCGTCATATCGAGCAACAAACCAATGCGTGACGGCAGTGATTTCAAAAACCAGATATGCGCCACCGGGCTCGCCAGCTCTATATGTCCCATGCGCTCGCGGCGCACTTTGGTCAGCGCGACTTCAACACCGCATTTTTCACAAATCACACCGCGATGCTTCAGGCGTTTATATTTGCCACATAAGCATTCATAGTCTTTCACCGGACCAAAAATTTTGGCGCAGAACAAACCATCGCGTTCGGGTTTGAACGTACGGTAGTTGATGGTTTCCGGTTTTTTGACTTCGCCAAAAGACCAGGAGCGAATCGTCTCCGGCGCCGCCAAACCAATCCGAATCAGATCGAATTCTTCTTCCTGTCCTTGAGACTTCAATATATTGAGTAAGTCTTTCAAAGCCGTTCTCCCGCTTGTATGCGTTTTATGACCGGGCATTACGGCCCGGTCATTATCTGTTTACTTCTCGCTCTGCAGTTCCATATCAATGCCCAGTGAACGAATCTCTTTAACGAGTACGTTAAAGGACTCGGGCATACCGGCCTCCATGCGATGATCGCCGTCGACGATGTTTTTATACATCTTGGTACGACCCGCCACGTCATCCGATTTCACCGTCAGCATTTCCTGCAGGGTGTAAGCAGCACCGTAAGCTTCCAGCGCCCACACTTCCATCTCACCGAAGCGTTGGCCACCGAATTGAGCCTTGCCGCCCAACGGTTGCTGTGTCACCAGGCTGTACGAGCCGGTAGAGCGGGCGTGCATTTTGTCGTCCACCAGGTGGTTCAACTTGAGCATGTACATATAGCCTACAGTGACCGGCCGCTCAAACGGTTCGCCGGTGCGGCCGTCGTTCAAGATCATCTGGCCACTTTCCGGTTGACCTGCCAGCTTCAACAGTTTTTTGATTTCTGATTCTGCTGCACCATCAAATACTGCGGTGGCCATTGGTACTCCACCGCGAAGATTGTCGATCAACTCTTCCAGCTCGGGTTGCTTGAGGCTTTTTAAGTCCTCGTTGCGCCCTGCGCCATCGTTATAAATCTTCTCGAGAAAACCACGAATCTCTTCGAGCTTGCGTTGCTGACGCACCATCTCGTTAACCTTCTCTCCGAGGCCTTTGGCCGCCAGGCCTAAGTGAGTTTCGAGAATCTGACCAACGTTCATACGCGACGGCACACCGAGCGGGTTGAGCACAATGTCGACTGGCTCGCCGTTTTCATCGTACGGCATGTCTTCGATCGGCATGATGGCCGAGATCACACCTTTGTTGCCGTGCCGGCCAGCCATCTTGTCGCCCGGTTGAATGCGGCGTTTAATGGCGAGATAGACCTTGACGACCTTGAGCACACCCGGCGCCAGGTCGTCGCCGCTTTGCAGTTTCTTCTTCTTGTCTTCGAAGCGATCGGATTGCGATTTCTTCAGCTCTGCCAGTTGTTTTTCGGCAGCCTCGATTTGCTGGTTGAGGCTGTCGTCCGACATACGCAGTTTGAACCACTGCTCGCGCTCAAGCGCGTCCAACTCGGCGCCTTCCAAATCGGCGCGTTTCTTAACACCGGCCGGCGCAGAGGCGACTTTGTTGCCTACCAGCAAACCGCGCAAACGGGCGTAGGTAGCTTCCTCAACGATACGGAATTCGTCCCCTAAGTCCTTACGGTAGTCGTCCAGCTGCATTTGCTCAATCTCAAGCGCACGCTGATCTTTCTGCAGGCCGTCACGAGTGAATACCTGTACGTCGATGACTGTACCCTTGGTGCTGGAAGGAACACGTAGAGACGTATCTTTCACGTCGGAGGCTTTTTCGCCAAAAATAGCGCGCAGCAGTTTCTCTTCCGGTGTCAGTTGTGTCTCGCCCTTGGGCGTGACTTTACCGACCAGAATATCGCCCGCATTCACTTCGGCGCCGATGTAAACAATGCCGGATTCGTCGAGCTTGCCTAGCGCTCCTTCGGAAACATTGGGAATATCCGACGAAATCTCTTCCGGCCCCAGCTTGGTATCACGCGCGATGCAGGTGAGTTCCTGAATATGAATCGTCGTGAAGCGATCTTCTTTGACCACTCGCTCGGAGACGAGAATGGAATCCTCAAAGTTAAAACCGTTCCACGGCATAAAGGCGATACGCATGTTTTGGCCAAGCGCCAGCTCGCCTTTATCGATAGACGGGCCGTCGGCCAGGATATCGTTGCGTTGAATCGAGTCGCCAAGGGCAACCACGGGGCGCTGATTGATACAGGTGTTCTGGTTAGATCGTGTGTATTTGGTCAGGTTATAGATATCAACGCCAGCTTCGCCTTCACCAATTTCTTTTTCGTTAACCCGCACCACGATACGACTGGCGTCCACGCTTTCAACCTTGCCGCCCCGGCGAGCAACTACACAAACCCCGGAGTCGCGCGCTACGGTGCGCTCCATGCCAGTGCCTACCAGCGGTTTTTGCGTTAGCAACGTCGGTACCGCCTGACGTTGCATGTTAGAACCCATCAACGCCCGGTTGGCATCGTCGTGTTCCAGAAACGGAATCAACGATGCCGCAACCGATACCACTTGTTTCGGTGACACATCCATAAAGCTGATGCGTTCCGGCGGCATCACCGTAAATTCGTTTTGATGGCGCACGGCGACCAGATCTTCGGTGAACTCGCGTTTATCATTCAACGACGCCGAAGCCTGCGCGATCACATATTCGCTTTCATTAATGGCCGAAAGGTATTCAATGTCGTCGGTGACTTTACCATGTACTACTTTACGGTACGGACTTTCGAGAAACCCGTAATCGTTAGTGCGCGAATAGCTCGCCAGAGAGTTGATCAAGCCGATGTTCGGCCCTTCTGGTGTTTCAATCGGGCACACGCGACCGTAATGGGTTGGGTGCACGTCGCGCACCTCAAATCCAGCACGTTCCCGGGTCAGACCACCTGGCCCCAAGGCCGATACTCGACGTTTGTGCGTCACTTCAGACAGTGGGTTATTCTGGTCCATAAACTGTGACAGCTGGCTGGAACCGAAGAATTCTTTCACAGCGGCCGCGACCGGCTTGGCATTGATTAAATCCTGGGGCATGAGACCTTCGGACTCGGCCATGCTCAAGCGTTCTTTCACCGCCCGCTCGACCCGCACCAGACCAACGCGGAATTGATTTTCCGCCATCTCTCCAACCGAGCGCACACGGCGGTTACCCAGGTGGTCAATATCATCAACCGTGCCTTTACCGTTGCGAATATTGATCAAGGTTTTCAATACGTCAACGATATCTTCTTTGCTAAGCGTACCCTCACCCGTTATTGCTTCTCTGCCGAGACGGCGATTGAATTTCATACGCCCAACGTCGGACAGGTCGTAGCGCTCGGGTACGAAGAACAGGTTCTTGAACAGGTTCTCTGCCGCGTCTTTAGTCGGCGGTTCACCAGGACGCATCATGCGGTAAATTTCAACCAGGGCCTCTAATTGATTAGTCGTCGGATCGTTACGCAAGGTGTCCGATATAAACGGGCCGCAATCCAAATCATTGGTGTATAAGGTTTCAATTTCCTGAACACCTGCCTCGGCCAGTTTTTCAAGCACTTCGGGGGTGATTTCCGCGTTGCACTCGACCAGCACTTC
>JBPCXM010000824.1:0-4039 GCA_051008535.1 Pseudomonadales bacterium
GCGGTCATCTGGCAGTTGGGCTTGTTAAACGTGTTGGGCTACGGCCTAAATGTCTACTCCGTGCTGGTGCCGTTTTTGGTGTTGGCGATCGGGGTCAGTCACGGAGTGCAGATTGTCAATGGCATCGCGCTGGAGATGACCGCCAACAATGACAAGCTACGTGCCGCCAGGCTAGCGTTCCGTGGTTTATACGTGGCGGGAATGACGGCGCTGATCAGTGACGGTATCGGCTTTATTACCTTGCTCGTAATTAATATCGAAGCCATTCGCGACCTGGGAGTTGCGGCCAGTATAGGCGTGGCCGCGATTATCTTCACCAACCTTTTTCTGTTGCCGGTGATCATGTCGTACGTCGGCATCAAAGAACGCGGCGTGGCGCATTTGAAAGTGGATGACAGCAAGCGAGTAAAACTCTGGGAGCTGGTGTCGTGGTGCGCCAGTCCCAAAGTCGCCATGGTGTCCATTCTTATCGGACTGGTTGGCTACGGCATCGGTATTGTCGGCGGCGAGCAGATGAAAATTGGTGATCTGGATCCCGGCGCACCTGAACTGCGGCCCGACTCGCGCTACAACCTGGACAACGACTTTATCACCAGTAATTACGCGGTCAGTACCGACGTTCTCGTCACCCTGATCGAGACGCCCAAGGAAGCGTGCGCGCATTATGAAAATGTTGAGGCCCTGGACCGCTTTGGCTGGACCATGCAAAACGTGCCGGGCGTACAGTCGGTTACATCGCTGGCTGATGTAGTAAAACGCGCTTATATGGGGCTGAACGAAGGTAATCCCCGCTGGCAAGTGGTTTCCCGTAGCCAAGCCGCCGTCGACAGCAGCATGACGCACGTTCCCGAATCATTGATGAATAGAGACTGCAGCCTGGCGCTGGGCCTGTTGTTTCTGGACGACCATAAGGCCGAGACGCTGGAGAGGGTGGTCGATGCGGTGGAGAAGTTCGCCGCCGACAACGACACCGACAAGATCAAGTTCGTGTTAGCCGCTGGCAACGCGGGTATTGAGGCGGCGACTAACCAGGAAATTGAAATCGCCCAGCAACAGATTCTGATCTTTGTTTATACCGTCGTGGCCGCGCTGGTATTCCTTAGCTTCCGCAGCTTCGTGGCGGTGATTTGCATCATTATTCCGCTGGGGCTGACCTCGGCCTTGTGCCAGGCTTTGATGGCGCAACTAGGTATAGGTATCAAGGTAGCCACCCTTCCGGTGGTTGCACTGGGGGTCGGTGTGGGGGTTGATTACGGTATCTATATCTACAACCGCCTGGTCCATTACCTGACAGAAGGGCTGCCTATGCGCGAAGCCTATTACCGCGCGCTGACGACTACTGGCCGGGCTGTCGCGTTCACCGGTATCACCCTGGGCGTCGGCGTTATTACCTGGATCATGTCGCCCATCAAGTTTCAGGCCGACATGGGTATGCTGCTGACGTTTATGTTTTTGTGGAATATGGTCGGCGCGCTATGGCTGTTGCCGGCGCTCGCCTACTTCCTGATCAAGCCGGACAAATTAAGGAAGCGCAAGCACAAAGAGGCCGCTCCCGCCGTTTTGGCGGAAGCGTAAGCGGCGTGGTCAGACCGCGAACAGAGCGCAACAGAATATTGACAGATGAAAGAGTCATGGGAGGCAAGATGAAGACAATGAGTCAACCCAAACGCTATGTCTTATTTTTTGGCGTAGTCACTGCCATGGTGGCGTTAGCGCCAGGCGTGCAGGCACTGGAATTCGATGTCGGTGAGATGGTTATCGATCTCGATACCGAGCTCAGCTATGCCGCGCAATGGCGGGTGCAGGGGCAGGACAAACGCCTGATCGAAGGCATAGCGAAAAACAGCGTCGACGACGGTGACCGCAATTTTGACACTGGGCTGGTCTCCAACCGGGCGGCGGTGCGGGTCGAGATGGCAGCGTCCTATCAGGACTGGTCGGCCTTCGTGCGCGCCAACGCATTCTACGACGACGTATACGAGAATGAAGAGACCGATATGGACGAAGCGGGCTATGCCACCTACAACGACGGGCGCTTGCTCGGTGGCAACGTCGACCTTGGCGATTTTCCGGACGCTACAGTCGACAAGCACGGCTCCAAAGCCAGAATACTGGACGCCTACGTGCAATACAATTTCGATATGTTCGACCAGGGCGGCAGTGTTCGTGCCGGCCGGCAGGTGATTAGTTGGGGCGAGAGCACATTCTTTTCGGGCGTCAACGGCTTGCAGAACCGGATCGATGCCGTGGCTGCCCGGGCGCCGGGCGCCGAAGTTAAGGAGATTTTATTACCTACCGGCGCGGCCTATTTGCAGACAAGCCTGACCGACAGCTTGTCTGCGGAGCTGTATTACCAGTACGAGTGGGAACAATCGCTGCTACCCGGGGTGGGCAGCTATTTCAGCACGTCTGACCTTACCGGGCCAGGGGCGCAACGCTTTGTCGCAGGTAGCTTTGTGTTTCCCAAGGTCGAGGATCAGCAGCCCGACGACGGCGGGCAATGGGGAGCAGCAACCCGCTATTTTATGGACAGTGGGACCGAGCTCGGCTTGTACTTCGTGAAATCGCACGCCAAGACACCGTTTCCGGTAATCGATTTGGCCAGCGGTACTTACTCGAATGTGTACGAGGACGATATTCGCACCTATGCCGGCAGTGTATCGACCCTAGTCGGCGAAGCCAGTCTACTGGTAGACGTGCTCTACTCGCCAAATATGGCATTCATCGAAAGCACTCCGTTTCCTAGCGATGTGGTCAGGGGCCATCTGTTCCAGAGTAGCGTCAGCTGGACCGATACCATCGGTCAGAGTGCGCTGGCCGATCAGATTTTCTACATTGGAGAGGTCGTCTATACCCGCAATAACCTCGGCGACAATGAGCTGGAAGGCTCCGCCTTCGGGGTCACCGACGATGCCTGGGCGTACGCGGCTCGCGTTATCTTGAATTACGAGAGTGTGCTGCCCGGCCTTGACCTGGAAGTACCAATCGTCTTCCAGCATCAGGTCGAAGGACACGCCAGCGGAGTGAACCAGTTCGTCGACAACACCCGTCAATTTTCCATCGGCGTGGATGCGTTTTATCTGGAAGTCTGGAAGCTTAATGTCACCTACGCCGCGTTTTCAGGGGGTGGTGCGGCGAACTCGGTGAAAGACAGGGACAACATTTCGCTCAGCGTTAAATACACATTTTGACCCACTGTATAAAAGTTACCAGAGGTATACTGCAATGAACAAAACACTATCGCAATTACTCGGTGGCCTGCTGTTGATGAGCTTGGCATCGGGCCTTGCCCAGGCCAAGGTGTCTGAAGAGGAGGCGGCCAAGCTTGGCAAGGAGTTGATGCCGTTTGGCGGGGAGAAGGCTGGCAACGCAGATGGCAGCATCCCTGAGTGGAGTGGGAAATGGAAGGGGGTGCCCCCTGGCGTGAAATACGACGGCCCTGGATCGAAACGGCCCGACCCTTACGCAGACGAAAAACCGCTGTTCTCCATCACCGCGGACAATGTGGAAGAGCACAAGGAGCGGCTGAACGATGCGCAAATCGCCATGTTCAAGCGCTTCCCGGAAACGTATCGCATGGACATCTATCCATCGCACCGCGATTTCAACGTTAACGAGCGGACAGCGGAGAAAGCCAAATGGAATGCCACGCATACCGAACTGGCTAACGGTATTGAGTCATTGAAAAACTATACCGGCGGTCCTGCGTTCCCAATACCCCAGGGTCCCGAGGAGGTGATGTGGAATACTCGGACCAACAATTGCTATACAAGCTATCATCTAGTGTACGACGGCTACGCTGTTTTTTCTAATGGCGAGATCAGTAAAGAGCGCATTGATTTCACTCAGACCAGTCCGTTCAACAATCCGAACAATCCCATCCCTACTACCGAAAAAGAAGTCGGTGACCGTATAAATTATACGTTCACCGGCAGGCTGTTGCCACTGCGTATGAAGGGCGAGATGACCGCGGTTCAGGACCCAGTCGATTACAAGAAGAATAAACGCAATGTCTGGCAGTACAGCCCGGGTACTCGCC
>JBPCXM010000825.1:0-6262 GCA_051008535.1 Pseudomonadales bacterium
GCCGAGAAGCGGGCTTTGAACGTGTTAATGCGTGTCTCAAATTTTTGGCCATCGATGCTGGCAAAGACTTGATGGCGATCTACATGGTAGTGCCGGAAGATCGGCAAGCATGTGACCGCATTGGCGACCGTGTCATTCGCTTCTTTCAAGGTTTCCAATCGGACATAGTTGTCATGAACAGAGCGCAGTTTCCCCAATGATCGATCGGAGATATTGGCCAGTTTACTGAGACCAAAGTTGGTGCCGTTGGCAATAATACAAGCCAACAGGTCATTGGGCCGAACAGGTGCCTCTCCCTGGTTACCCGCGATGTGTGAGAATGTTGTCAGAAAGCGGGTTCGGCGATGCACGAATCGCATCACGTCGACAATATCCATATGAATGATCTGATTAAAGAACGGATGATTGACCGCGTGGCTATCCTTTTTATGGGGAATCGACCACTTAAGGTTGGTATTGCCACTGTCGGCAAAGACCACGTAGCGATTCTCACCGGCAGCGATCCGATCACAGACGTGTTTGACCTTAGTCTCCAGGGTGTCTTGCAGTGTCTGCAGCGTCTCTTCGATCGGGGCGGTGAACCGCGGTAGACCACTTTTCGCTAACCAGGTGTTCTTTCGCTGCCAATCAGAGGCAGAGATTAGGTCATCTTCGAGGTGGCGGTGGCGCTCGCTGTCGTGCAATGTGACACCGCCTGTCTGCAAGTGCCGGGCAATCTGCCGGTAAAGCAAGAATTCAACGCGTCGGGATTGAACCGTGCCGGCATCGCAGAGATAAGGTTTATGGCGTTTGCTGATGAGGCGCTGGTCCACTGTCTTCAGCCGACCGAACTCAGCCAATTCCGACTGCGCCACGTCGACTTGCTTGGCAAAAGCCACGCCGATGCGTTGACAGTTCAAATCCATTGCCAGGAAGAGCTTGCGTAACTGTGTGCCGGCTTGATGATGGCGCTCAATGTATTGCCACTCGTATTCCTTGGTGTCGAACCCCGATTGATCGATGTGGGTGCTCACGAGTTGGATCGCGTGCGGGGAAATCAGTTGGAATGCCTGCTTTCTTACCTGACCGAAGCTCAGCTCGTTGGGTAAGGTCGCTTCGACATATAGCGACAATGCCTGCCCGGCCGCTTTGATGTTGTCCTGAATGATGGCCAACTCCGCCATCACGCGCTCCTTGGCATTCGCTTTGGCAGATTCATACTGTTTGCGCACCAGATGGCGGAACGCCACCGCCAAATTGTCATGGATTTGCCGGTAACGAACCGTGAGATAGCAGACCAGGTAAAGGAACGCTTTCGTTTCGTCGAAGCGACGTAGCTTGCTCACGGTGTAGTAGTCAACCAGAGAGGAATAATAATCCAAATTTCCCGCGGAGAGCTTGAGGCGCGCCACCACCGCCTTTAGTTCATCATACATGCCCTGAATGGTGTGATGGTTATCCAGCTCCTTGTCGAGTTCAGCGGTGGAAAAATCCTTGGCCGTCTTGCGCAAACGGGCGAGCGTGGAGATCGCGCCTTCCGCCATCAACAAGGATCGCAATTGCATTTTGGTGGAATCCTTGACTTGCGTTTTAATAATCTGTTCGACCCGTTGTCGTTCATCCCGCAAGGCCAGACTCACCAGCGTTTGCAAGCTGGTGTAACGGATCAGGGCAATACGCTCGTGACTGAAATAAGCCAGGCATTCATCGAACAAATAGCGGGGATCCACACAGACCGTAGCCACATCACGCAGGCGCTTCAACAACGTGGCTTTGTGAAATGGGGTAAAGGATGAGAAATGGACCGTTTCCAGCAATTTCTGGTACAGCGTCGATTTGATATTGCGGGCGAGATCCCCGCGCGGCAGTGTGCTCCCCGGAAAGTACCGTGAAATAATATGATGAAGATCCTCCCTGACTTCCCGAAATCGAAAGTGAACGATCACGGGTTTGACGCGGAAATACCCCAGCAGCAGAATAAAATATGCCTTGGTTTCCAGGGAGCGTAACCGCGCAACAATCTCCTCTTCTTCGTCGCTAAGGGTGAAATATTCCGTCCGTTCTGCTGCCGTAAAGCCAGGTAACCGGTAAAGTTGATCGATTTCCGACGGGTTGAGAATTGTGATCCGTTTGTTGCTTGATGTCGCCATGCCGTTCCCCTTATAAAAAAGGGGCCGATCATAGCGAAACCCGTGCGAAATCGTACTTTATTTAAACAACGCGGCTGTTGGTCATTATATCATCACCGCTACAACCCAGCGGTTATGCGGCTTCCAGCGGTCTATTGGACATTTCGGGGGGATGGTCACAAAACCCCTTATGGCATCCGGAGATGCGGCAGTAGCATTCAATGTGCTGGAGCTAAATAAAATCAAATCTCTGGGTAATAGCCTTGGCTATACGATTAATGATCTGGGGCTGTATATTTGTTCGGTGGCTCTAGCAGGTTGTTGAATTTTGCACGGATTCCGACGAGTCATTCGTTTGAATCTGTAATTCTCGTTCAAAACGACGATTTATCCGCATTTTTTGTCCCAATTAGCGATGATTGAGAGGGGTTTCCATACTACAGACGGACTATTCCTGCAGCGCCCTCATTCGCGTCAGGTTCCAGCCAATCATTGTCATCATAAATACGCCATTTACTTTTGATAATCCGCGCACCTTCATCTGCCTGATCAAGCCAACCGTCTTGCCCCAACCAAAGGGTTCTTCCACACGCTTTCGGCTGCGCTGACTGATCTTATAGCCAATATGCCGACTGGTGCGGCCATCGATGGCTGACCCACCAGGGCGCTTGTCATTCCGGGCGACGTGGGGCGTCATGTTCATGCCCCGACAATCTGCCACGAAGCTGGCCGTATCATAATTTTTGTCCGCACCGACCGTTCGCTTTTTAGTTCCGGAAAGCTCGGCCAACAAGTCCGCTGCCACTTCTCGTTCGGCCTTGCCTGTTGCCTGGCTGGCTTCAGCCTTAACAATCAGGCCATGACGGTTCTCCATCACAGTGTGTCCCATGTAAGAGAGCTTCGCCTCCTTGCCTGGTCCTTTCTTAGCCATCCGTGCGTCAGTGTCTGTCTTTGATTCGTGGGTGTCATTGCTACGTTTTTCCCCGTGGAAATTGGCTTCGCTGTTGCGCCCGCCTTCGGTGGGGGGATTGTTATCATCATCCTTTCGACGATAGCTCTTTTGCGAGGCCCAAGCTTGAATCAATGTGCCGTCGACACTGAAATGTTCATCGGAAAGTAGTTTCTGCTTTCTGGCCAAGCCGACCACTTCCTCGAATAACTCAGTCACCACATCGTTTTCAAGTAGGCGATCCCGATTGGCGCTGAAGGTAGAGTGGTTCCAAACCGTGTCATCAATCGTTAAACCAACAAACCAGCGGTACAAAAGATTGTAGCTGATCTGTTCAACCAATTGCCGCTCACTGCGGATGCTATAAAGTACCTGGAGCAACTGCGCCCTGATCAGCCGCTCCGGTGGTATAGACTCCCGACCTGTGTCGGCATAGATTCTGCCGAAGAGCCAGTTTAGATTCTTCATCGCCTCATCAAGCAACGCTTTGATCGAGCGCAGCGGGTGATCCGAAGGGACAAACGATTCCAGTTGAACCGTAGTGAAAAGGGATTCCTGAAAAACATCATCGCCACGCACAGATCTGAAAACCTCAATGAGTTATCGTTTTCTGTAGTATATCCAACCCAGTGTTTCCGGGCGAGAAAATCAACAGCCTGCTAGAACACTACTTCGCCTCTGTTAAGGATACGTGTAATTTGTTGTCACATCGACGGTCGAATGCCTACGGGGACTGTTCTTGGCCGTAGCGGAGGTGGTTTGTCTTCCATGTTGAGCATCCACTGACCAAAGCGGAGGATATGTTCGCGCATGTAAGGACTCAAGCCACCCAATAGTTCCGGTGTTATTGTAATTCCATCCTCGGCCATGCTGTTTAATACTTCTGTTAGATCCACCACATTTTGCAGCATGATCGCGTTAGCCACGACATCCATATATTTCATACGTTTTGTCTGTTCGACGGGGTCGCCACTCTTGATGATGGAGCCTCCAAAGGCGATCCAATCTAGAAAACTATGAAAGGATTCGATCTTGGTCGTTTCGGCACGAATGCCAAAGCGAAATTCGTGTTCCGAAATGTAGCGCAGCAGGAAAATTGTGCGCTCAACACGGCCGAGTTCCCGCAAAGCGCGGTACAGCTTGTTCTTGCGATTCCTACTTCCAAGTCGGCGAAGTATCATCGAAGGCAGCACTTTCCCGGCCTGGATTGAAATCACAATTTGCATAATATCCTGCCAGTGCCGCTCAATTAGATTCCAGTCAATGGTGTCCGTAAAAAGCCCGTCAATATGGGCGTATTTTGTTTCTTTGGTGGGTCGATAAAAGGTCACATCGCTCCAGTTCCTCATTCGCGGAAACAGTTTGATGCCCAGCACATGCGCTAGTCCGAATACAGGCTCGGATTGGCCCTGTGTGTCAGCATGCAGCGTGTCGGGCTGAATTTCCGATATATTTTGCACCAACCCATCGAAGAGATAGACCGCTTCCCATACCCCACACGCGATGAAGTTGCAGAACAGCGCAACATAGTTGTCGGAGATATGATGATACGCAATTCCGCCGTAGCCCCCATAACGGACATGGCGTTCGCCTAGTAGCGTATTTTCCGTCAGTTCAATATGAGTACCGTCTGTAATCGCAGCCTGCCCCTTTCCCCAAAATTCTGGCAGATGGAACCGGGCGTACTCGTTGATCAGGTCTCTCAGAGCGGCTTCAAGTTTTTCGCTATTAATATGCTGGGCGTTAATCCGTCCTAAGGTTTGCCGGTCGATCGAAGAAGGACCAGCCGGGCGGTCTGGCTATCGCCCAGAAAACAGCCATTGCCGAACACTGCAAAGATATAACGCATGGCCGCGTTTGAGAGCTTGGGATCTGAACCGGAAGGCGGCCCAAAGTGGCGTGTGTAGCCTGCCCAGTGGTTGGTATATTTGAGAATGTCGAGAAGATGACGCTCCGGCATCCGTACCCGGATCTCTTCCTGAAACGCTTTCATATTTTCAGGCTTCGGTGCCTTTTTCTGACGCTTAAGGTGCGGCTTACCGTCCTTGTCAATCGAAAGTTCCGTGTTGTCGGTAAAGCCGGCATCGACTTTCGCAGCGGTCGCTGTCAATTGCTCTCGCAAAGCCAACACAAAGTCAGCTGGGTTATCCGGTAGTCCCACACCAGCGCAGTAACTGGCAAGAACTACGGATTTGAGTATCCGGAATATTTACGCTGAAATGGACGGTAGTGTCAGTCGGAGCGTTATCGGAGAAATCGTTAAGGGAGTACGTAACCACAATGCACCTGGATGAAGGTCCGCATTAATCCGCATCTAATCCACTGACAATGTCACATAGAGGTCATAACCAAGCCTTCATCACTGCTCATCGAGACCAAATACTCGAATTGCATTACCGCCCAGGAAAAGTTCCTTGGCTTCATCATCCAGGTCTAGTTTATCCAGATTTTCCAGCGCTTGTGCTGGTGTAATCATTGGATAATTGGTACCAAACATAACCTTCTTGCGGCCGTGACCGCTCATGTAATGTACCAGTTCGGGCGGGTAACGTTTCGCCGTGTACGCAGAGGTGTCGATGTAAACGTTCTCATGCTTAGTCGCAACGGCAATCATCTCCTGCGTCCATGGATAACCTATGTGCCCCCCGATGATCTTTAACTCGGGAAACTCTAAAGCGACTTCGTCGATGTATGGGATCGGGCGTCCCGTCTCTGAAGGCCGCAGTGGACCTGTATGACCAACCTGCGTGCAAAACGGAATGCCAAGTTCAATGCATTCCGCATAGAGAGGGTAGTAACGCCGATCTGTCGGGGGAAGATTCCAGAGCCACGGCACGATGCGCAGTGCGCGGAAGCCAAGCTCATTTACTGCTCTTCTCAACTCGCGAACAGCGTCCATCGGCTTGTGGAGTGAAGCACTCGCAACGCCAACGATGCGATCTGGACAGGCACGGGCGACTTCAGCTACCTCGTCATTTGAAATCATCCAACCGTCGGGTGCGCACCATGCTGAAGCTAGACTGACCGACACGCCCCCTTTATCCATCGCATCAATCGTCATTTCCGGTGTATGCAGTCGTGGTCGGGATGAGCTCTTCGTCCAGCGTCGAAGTGATGCGAACATCTCGTGGTTTGAATGACGTTCGGTCGGATGCTGCATCCATACATCTACAATCATCGTTTTAATCCTTTGTCTACTACTGAG
>JBPCXM010000826.1:0-17722 GCA_051008535.1 Pseudomonadales bacterium
CGGTCGATAGTGCGCAGCCGGCCGGAGGGTTCCACCCTGGCAATTTTCATATGAAAACTGTTAGAGCCGAGATCGATTGCCGCAAGGAACTCAGGTTTGGCTTCGGACATATTGTTTATTAGCCTGATAGCGACTGCTTGCATTGGTTGATGGCGCGCTAGATTATTACAAAACACGACGTGTGTTAACGCACAAATTTTATATTTCTTTTTTCATCGCCAGTTAGACTGTGACCTAAGCGCTATGCAATCAGGCAGATTTTTCTTCCTCGGTCCAGCTCGCATAGGGGTAAAGACTGAGGTTTTTGTTGTAAAACTTCGGGTCATCGGTCACCTCTTTGCCCAACCAGTCGGGAGTGGCAATTGTTTCTGTTTCATCCGCCAATTCGATTTCGACAATGACCAAACCGCTATTGTCTCCGTCGAATACATCGATCTCCCAGGTTTTGCCTGCAAATGGCAGTTTGTAGCGTGTTTTGATTATGGCCGAACCCATGCACAGTTCGACCAATTGTTGCCCATCCTCATAGGGAATCGCGTATTCGAATTCGCTACGCCGCATGCCCGCAATATTGCTTTTCAACGTTAGCAGCGCACCATTCTCGGTGAGTCGCACACGCGCCACAAGATTTTCTGATTCGCATAAATAGGCTTGAATATAGCGTTCGCCTGCGGCATTGGGTCGCCAGCTAGCATCACTGAGCAAGAATTTTCGTTCGATTTCCTGGGCCACAGACTAGGTACTCAAAATACGATGGTGTGGTGCCAGCATACACCCGTAACGGCCTGCTACGGGCGCTTTCGTTCAATTCTTACGCCGTTGTTTGGGGTGCAAGCTTTTGCCGAGGATGTGTTGCGCGCCGCTAATGACGTGCGTGCTCGAACCCACGATCAACGGATCGGGACCTTTCACGATCGCATCGGACTTGTCGGGGTACGGTAAACTGGCCAAAAAATGTTGCATTGCATTCAAGCGCGCACGTTTCTTGTCGTTCGATTTAACAATGGTCCAGGGCGCATCAGCGGTGTCGGTGTAGAAGAACATTGCTTCTTTTGCTTCCGTGTAATCGTCCCATTTTTCCAGCGACGCCTGGTCGATGGGCGATAGCTTCCATTGTTTAAGGGGATCGTCCTTGCGTGACTCGAAGCGTTGCAGCTGTTCTTCCTGAGTGACTGAATACCAGAATTTGAACAAGCGGATGCCTGAGCGCACCAGCATACGCTCAAAATCCGGACATTGACGCATGAATTCCAAGTAGTCGTTAGGCTGGCAAAAACCCATCACCCGTTCCACTCCGGCGCGGTTATACCAGGAGCGATCGAATAACACCATCTCACCGGCCGATGGCAGATGTTTTACATAACGCTGAAAATACCACTGCGTCTGCTCCGCTTCGGTGGGTTTCTCCAACGCGACCACGCGCGCGCTGCGTGGATTCAAGTGCTCCATAAAGCGCTTGATGGTTCCGCCTTTGCCGGCCGCATCGCGACCCTCGAAAAGCACCACGATCTTCTGGCCGCTGTCTTTGACCCACTTCTGCACCTTGAGCAATTCAACCTGCAGTTTGGTTTTGTGTTTTTCGTATACGTTGCGGCGGATTTTTGTATGATAAGGATATTCGCCGGTTTCAAAGGCGCGGCGGATTGCCTCGGGATCATTACGCTTCCTCGCCAGTTCATGAATCGCATTACCGGTGCTTAAACGCTTGCCTGAGTTCTCTTTGGGAACTTCAGCGATCACTTCGGCTGGTGCATCCACCGCCTGGTCAACAACAACCACCTTCTTCAGCGGCACCGATTCGGCGCTTGTGGGCTGATCTTTAGCGTCCTCAGTGGCTGTGGTGTTCTTTGCGGTGTTTTTCTCCATCATGTTAACCCCCGTGCTTGGCTAGCACTTTTTCATCTCAGTGACTGGACAGCGAACCGTCGAGAATATGGCAATTTTGGCGCCGGTGGCATGATCTGGATCAAACTCGCGTCGGGTATTGCAGGTAGAGCGGAATTTTCACGCTGTACATTGCTACACTCTGCCAGAATATCCTGCTAGCGAAAACTACTGATCGGCTTCAGTGAATCTGCTGAACGCTGGAGAGTTGCGGGTCATTATCAGGAAACACACCGTAGAAATACCCGCCGAGCCAAAAATCATGCACATGACCATAATCTGATAACGCGCCGCGATAAATGGGGACACGCCTGACAATATTTGACCGGTCATCATGCCGGGGAGGGACACCAGGCCGACCGCGAACAGAGAGTTGATCACCGGCACCATCGACGTTTGAAATGCGGCATTGCGCGCCTTCAGATAGGGACATTCGTTTTGTAGTTCTGCGTGCAAGCGTTCTGCCGCTAGACTGATGCTGTTCATGCTATTGGCGAAGATCATCCCCGCCAGTGGGATGATATAACTGGCCTTGTACCAGGGATCGAGGCGTAGTACGCCTTGGGTTATCAGAAGCAAGGTGACGCCACCACCCAGTGCTATAGAGAGTAATGATGCCCAATACAGAGCCACTCTTCCTGCCTCAATGGTATTCAACGCGATCCAGCTTGAGGCCAGCACCATTACGGTTAACACGGCGACAACGATGAGGCTGGACTCCGAGTCGAAGATGTAAACCAACGCGAAACCAATCAGCAACAGCTGCACAAGCATGCGCATGACGGCATACAGTGCGTTGCCGTAACGCAGTCGCCAGCGCCACATCAAGGCGATGACGATAGCAACCGGTATGAATGCAATCAGTAGTTGCTGGATGGGAATAATTTCAATCGTCATGGCATAACACGCGGCGCTTGGGAAAGCCGGAAGACAAGCAGTTTGCTTGAATCGACGGTATCATTGCGTCCTGCTTGACACAACACTAGACAAAGAACGACGAGAACATGAGATAAGCATGAAAATTTTCACCACGGGCGGCACGATCGACAAGATTTACTTCGATGCAAACAGCGAGTTTCAGGTGGGCGAGCCGGCGATTAAGCAATTGTTACAAGAAGAGCATGTCAGCTTCGACTACGAGGTTGAACCCTTAATGCGCAAAGACAGTCTCGAGTTGACCGATACAGACCGGCAGCTCATTCGCTCTCGCGTGGCACAGGACGGTAGTGACAGAATTCTGATTACCCACGGCACCGACACGATGGTGGCCACTGCCATGGAGTTGCTTGATATCGAACAAAAAACGATTGTGCTGACAGGGTCGATGCAACCGGCAAAGCTTAGAGCCAGTGATGCCGTATTTAATATCGGCTGCGCTATCACTGCGGTGCAATTGCTTGATCCAGGGGTGTACATTGCCATGCATGGCCGGGTGTTTGACCCGCGCATCACACGTAAGAATTTAGCAGGCCAATGCTTCGAGGAAGTGAGCTAAGCGATTCCCCAATGATTACGATAACCGACGACGTTGTCATAGCGGATGCAGAGGTGGAACTGCAGGCTATCCGCGCGCAGGGTGCTGGCGGGCAAAACGTTAACAAAGTGTCGACCGCTATTCATTTGCGTTTCGATATCAACGCCTCATCGCTGCCGGAGGTTTACAAAGAACGCTTACTACAGCTCAAGGATAGGCGCATCTCCAGTGACGGCGTGCTGATCATCAAGGCGCAACGGTATCGGACTCAGGAGAAGAACCGTGATGACGCGCTGACCAGGCTGCGAGCCTTGGTGCAGGGTGTCACTGTCGAGCGCAAAACACGAAGGCCAACCCGACCGACTGCCGGATCGCGACAAAGGCGGTTGGACAGCAAAAAGAAGCGTGGGCGCGCAAAAACATTGCGCGGCAGGATTGACGACCACTAAACAGGCGAAGCAGTGAATACAGTTGTTTTTGACGGGCAAGAAATCGTGCCTTCGAAAGTCGTTTGCATTGGCCGCAACTATGTCGAGCATATTACCGAGCTTGGTAATGAAATGCCGACCGAACCGGTTATTTTTGTCAAACCGAATTCGGCAATTGGCAGGCAACTCTTCTCCCGTAGCGACGGCCAATTTCATTTTGAAAGCGAACTGTCGTTTATCGTCGAGCAAAATACTCTGGCCGGTGTCGGCTTTGGGCTGGACCTGACCAAACGCGACATGCAGTCGACCTTAAAAGCCAAAGGTCTGCCCTGGGAGCGCGCAAAAGCGTTTGACAATTCTGCCGTTTTTAGCAAATTTGTGCGCTGCGACGTGGACTTGGCCAGCCTGAAACTCGAATTGCGAATGAACGATTCGCTTGTTCAGCAAGGTGGATGCGAGCTGATGATTTATAAGCCGCAGACTATCGTCGCTGAGATTATCGGCTTTATGACGCTTGAAGACGGCGATATTGTGATGACCGGTACGCCAAAAGGTGTAGGCACGTTTAGTGAAAATGATGAGTTTACAGGACGCATATACGCAAACGACAAGCTCCTACTTGAGCAAAATTGGACGGCCATTCGAGCATCTAGTGGGCAATAAACGAGCAGGTTGGCATCGGATAAGGTGGCCGGTATTGCAGCACACAGCAAAGAAACTCGAATTAGTGTACAATGGTCGGCTAACTTAAGTATCAACCCACTGAGGTAACCGATGTCAGCTACACCCGCCGTTAAACCTAAGCTCAAAAGATCATCCGCCCCGAAAAAATCGCAAGCTACGCCCGCGTTATCGCGTGAGGCAATCGCATCGCAAACTGCCGCCTTCCTAAAGTCCGGCAACAAGATCCAGAAAATACCGACTGGTGTTAGCGGTCAGCAAAATGTCGCAGGTCCGAAGCACATTGTGTTGAAAAAGAGAACGCACTAGACTCGCCCTGCAATCAGTTGTTCAAAAAACGACCTCCACATGAGAACGGCTTAGCTCTCGTCGGCTAGCAAGGCAAATCGTTCCTATCTACAAGATCAGCACTGCAAGTTGCTTATAGTGAATAAGCAGCTTGCTGCCTTGTTGCTCGCTGCTAAACTAAACAGTAACGTGTAAGCACGCGGAAAACTGGCGTAGCTTAGCTGTCGCCACGATGTTTCATCTCAAGCTACACGCTGCGTTTGACAGCATTTTTGTGACCATGCACATGGCTATCTGGATATCGTTATCTGCTATTACCGGCATCATCGTGATCGCCATGCTGCGATTGCGTTCGCGAAGAAAGCAAGCTGCCGCTGCGCCTCGTGGCACAAAGAAGTCTTATCAGTCCGTCACTGTTAAGTGGAGGCTGGACGCGTGCGAAGCAGTTAAACAGCTCGACGGCAAGCGATTCATAGGTTCCGAAGCGCCGAATTTTCCAGTTGCTGAATGCGACGTAGAGCAATGCGCATGTCGCTATGAGTTTCACAGCGATCGGCGTGAAGGCGATCGCCGCATACTTCACGGCTTGCGCCACAGTCTTATAGTTATCAACGGCAGTGAAGACAAACGATCGCGAGCTGAGCGGCGTCGCGACGGTTAATGATTTAGACCGAATTACAGGGCGCGAGTCTAGTGTAGTTTATTCGAAACACTTCACTAGTTACTTTCCATGTATAGCGCGGGTCGGTGGCTGGTCAATGGTTTTTGCAGGTAGTTGCTCGCCAGTAGTTTTGGAACCTTTGGCGCCGCAACGGCCCGACTGATAAAGAAACCCTGAATCGAATCGCAGTTGGAATCCTGCAAAAACTGCACGTGCTTTTCGTTTTCCACGCCCTCTGCGACCACCAACAAGCTCAGACTATGGGCAATATCGATCACTGCGCGGGTGATAGTCGCATCGACATGGTTTTCTGTGACATCGCGAATGAACTGCCGGTCAATTTTAAGAATGTCGGCCGGGAAGCGTTTTAATAGGCTCAGCGATGAATAGCCTGTACCGAAATCATCAATAGCGACATGTATACCCAGTTCACGCAATCTATTGAGGCGCAAAATGGTCATGCTCTGGGCATCGATGAACATGTTTTCGGTGATTTCCAGGATCAGATGCTCGGCTGGGAAGCCCGAGCGCCGTAAAATTCGCTCAATAGATTTAACCAGGTTTTTATTTTGAATTTGCTGCGCCGACAAATTAACGGAGATTCTGTCGACGCCATATTTTGCTGCCCCGACCAACCAGCTTTTTCCACGCTCACATGCCGTGAGCAGCACAAATTCACCGATCTCCGAAATCATGCCGGCCTCTTCGGCGATAGGGATGAACTTGCGCGGTGATATCCAGCCCAGTTGCGGATGACGCCAGCGCGCAAGTGCTTCCAGAGCCGTGATTTTACCAATGGTTAAATCAAACTTCGGCTGATAAAAAACCTCGATCTCGTCGTTAGTCAGCGCTTTGCGCAGGTCTAGTTCCAAATTTAAACGTGACAGCAATAACCGTTGCGCGGTCGCGCTGTAAAAGCTACAGGTATTGCCGCCTGTTTGTTTGGCCTCGGCAACGGCGATTGCCGCTTGCTGGGTTAAATCTTCTGCACAGCGCGCTCGTGCGGGGTAATCGCTAATACCCGCGCTGGCGGTTAGTAGCAGCTCTTGATCATCAATAAAAATCGTGTCGCGTATGCTACGCAATGCACGTTGGCCCAGCACGCGCAACTGAGCCGGTTTCTCATTGCCTAGCAACACGGCAAATTCGTCATTGCCCATATGTGCGACGGCGAGCGCGCTAGGAAACGCGTGCAACAAACGCTGAGCTACGATTTCCAGCGCTTTGTAGCCGAACTCGTGCCCGAATACGGCATTGATAGTGCTAAAACGGTCCAGATCAAAAAAAATAACGGCGGCTGAATCGTGGGTGCCGGTTATGGCGACGGCGTCGGCCACATTGGTGTGGAATTCGGAACGGTTGGCGAGTAGACCAACGCCGATATTGAGATGAGTAGCGCTGAAACCTGGATGAGCGTCCATTGGTAGCTGTCCTGCAAATCCTTATGGCGAAAGTTTAACAAAATACGCATAGGCGCGCAGATTAAAAGCTATCTTTGCTAACATGCGTGCATGGATGTTACCGCTATTCTTGACCCTCTAAACGAACCGCAGCGCCAGGCCGTCACAGCGCCAGGGGCTAACTTATTGGTGCTGGCCGGCGCGGGCAGCGGCAAGACGCGGGTGCTGGTGCATCGCATCGCATGGCTGGTGCAAGCGCAGGGCGTGTCTCCGTATAGTATTTTGGCCGTTACGTTTACTAACAAAGCCGCCAGGGAGATGCGCTATCGCATCGACGAACTACTTGGAACGTCGACCCGAGGTATGTGGGTGGGCACTTTTCATGGGCTTGCGCACCGTTTGCTGAAGGCGCACTGGCAGGACGCTAAGCTGCCGCAGAATTTTCAAATTCTCGACTCTGACGACCAACTGAGGGTCATAAAACGCATTTGCAAAAGCATGGCGCTGGACGAAAGCCGTTGGCCGCCCAAGCAAGTGCAGTGGTTTATCAACGGGCAAAAAGATGAGGGTCGCCGCGCCGCGCATATAGCACCAGAAGCAGACGTGTTTCACGAGACCATGTTGAAAGTCTACCACGCCTACGAAGAAAGCTGCGAGCGCGGTGGCATGGTGGACTTTGCCGAGCTATTGCTGCGTGCACACGAACTGTGGTTAAACAACCCAACTGTGTTGGCGCACTACCAGCAGCGCTTCCAGCAGATACTGGTCGACGAATTTCAAGATACCAATACTATCCAATACGCCTGGCTGCGAGTGCTGGCGGGACAGCGCGTGCCAATCACAGCCGTGGGTGACGATGATCAGTCGATTTACGGCTGGCGCGGTGCGCGCATCGAAAACATCCAGCAGTTCAGCAATGACTTTGAAAATACCGAACTGATAAGGCTGGAACAAAACTATCGTTCGACCAGCACAATTCTCGCTGCCGCCAATGCACTTATTGCAAATAACTCAGGCCGCATGGGGAAAAACTTGTGGACCGAAGGCGACGAAGGCGAGCAGATTTCGCTGTACGCTGGCTTTAATGAGTTGGACGAAGCACACTACATCGTCGAGCGCGTAGAGGAAGTCCTACAGCAGGGTAACAAGCGCGCCGACATTGCAATACTGTACCGCTCCAACGCGCAGTCCCGCGTGTTGGAAGAAGGCTTGCTGCGGCAGAATATTCCGTACCGGGTTTACGGCGGCCAGCGTTTCTATGACCGGCTGGAAATCAAAAATGCACTAGCATATATGCGCTTGTTGGTGAACCCCGACTCGGACGCCTCGTTTGAACGGATAGTCAATGTGCCAACACGCGGCATTGGTGGTAAAACGCTGGAAGATATCCGCGCTCTGGCACGCGAGCGACAGCTTTCGCTGTGGCAGTCTGCGACGCAGTTGCTGGCAGAGCAGCGCTTAAGTAGTCGCGCCGGCAATGCGCTGGCTCAGTTCATGCAATTGATTGGCAGACTGAATACTGAAACCGACGAGCTAAGCCTATCGGAACTGGCTGATCATATCCTAACTGCGACCGGGTTGTTGGATTACCACGCAAAGGAAAAAGGCGAGAAGGGCCAGGCACGGGTGGAGAACCTGGAAGAGCTGGTCAGTGCCTGCCGCAGCTTCGAGCCGGAAGACGAACAGCTGTCGCCACTGCAGGAGTTTCTCGACAGCGCCGCGCTGGATGCCGGCGATACTCAGGCCGATGAATACGAAGACAGTGTGCAACTGATGACTTTGCATTCGGCTAAGGGGCTGGAGTTTCCCTTTGTGATGCTGGCGGGCATGGAGGAAAATCTGTTTCCGCATCGCATGTCGATGGAAGAACCTGGCCGGCTCGAAGAAGAGCGGCGCCTCTGTTATGTTGGTATAACGCGCGCGATGCATAAACTGTATTTGAGCTATGCCGAAGTGCGCCGTCTGCATGGCAGTGACACCTACAATGCCCCATCGCGCTTTGTTCGCGAAATACCCGCAGAGTTGATGCACGAAGTGCGCATAAAAGGTGCAGTGCAGCGCCCGGTCAGCCACGGGGGTTTTGGCCGTCAGAATATAGCGGCAGATGTGCCTGATACCGGTTTAGCTCTCGGTCAGCGTGTGCAGCATCAAAAATTTGGTGAAGGTGTCATTTTGAATTTTGAGGGTCAGGGTAACAATGCGCGCGTGCAAGTTAATTTCGAGGAGGGCAGCAAGTGGCTGGTGCTGTCGTTTGCAAAGTTGGACGCACTGTAACAGGTGTGGCATGGTCTTACGTTTGGGGAGAAACAATATGAAGACGATAGGCAATCTACTATTGGTATTCACGTTAGCCGTTCTTGTTAGTTGCGGCGGTGATAAGGCGTCAACAAGTGCATCCGTTAGCAAGGAAGAGCCTGCGCAAGTGTTTAAATGGAAGTTGGTAACAACTTGGCCGAAAAATTATCCTGGTTTGGGAATGGGGCCGGAGAATTTTGCCAAGCTGGTTGATGAGATGAGCGCTGGCCGCTTAAAAATAAAGGTCTACGGCGCTGGTGATTTGGTGCCGGCTATGGAGACCTTCGATACGGTGCAGCAGGGCACCGCGGAAATGGGCCACGGCGGCGCCTATTACTGGAAGGGCAAGCTGCCGGTATCACCGTTTTTTGCTGCCGTTCCCTTTGGTTTGACCGCGCAGGAGATGAACGCCTGGTTATACCATGGTGGTGGCATGGAATTATGGCAGGAGGCGTATGCGCCGTTTAACTTAGTACCGTTGGCCGGCGGCAACACCGGCGTACAAATGGCAGGTTGGTTTAACAAAGAGATCAACTCACTGAAAGATCTTAGTGGTTTAAAAATGCGTATTCCCGGAGTGGGAGGCGATGTGTTCAATCGCATTGGCGGCATAGCGGTGAATTTACCCGGCAGTGAGCTGTTCACATCGTTGCAAACCGGGGTTATCGATGCTACTGAATGGGTCGGTCCGTATAACGATCTAGCTTTTGGGCTGTATAAGGCTGCAAAGTATTACTATTATCCAGGGTGGCATGAACCGGGTCCTACGCTGGAATTTACCGTAAATAAAACGGCCTACGAAAGCTTGCCGGCAGATTTACGGGCAATTGTCACAACCGCTGCCCGCGCCGTTAATCAAGATATGCTGGATGAGTTTACCGCGGCCAACAACACGGCCCTAAAAACTCTTGTGGAAGAGCACAACGTACAGTTGCGCCGCCTGCCGGATGATGTGATACGCGAGTTGCACAAAACCTCCGACAAGGTATTGGAAGAAATGGCCGCGTCTTCGCCGCAGGCGCAAAAAATTTACGCATCGTTCACCCAGTTCCGTGACAACGTTAAAGCCTGGCATGCGATCTCCGAGAAGGCCTATAGCGAAGCGCGTGATTTGGAGTACTAGTGGACTGTGGCTGATCAAAATGTATTATTTAGGTCTGACCAGCCTTAAATTGTAAGAACTATTGGGCTTGATAGGCGGGCTTCTGCAGCCAACTGCGATCGGTCGGATCCTGCTGGAGCTTGTACCATGAGGATTCATGATATTCATACCCAACCTCGGCCTTTGACTGGAGATCGAGATTTTTCCACTGAATGCTATAGAAGATGACCAATATCGGACGAAATAGCCCCTGCCCATGCGGAAGTGGCAAGAAGTTCAAGAGATGCTGTGGCTTGATTGAGCCCCAATCCGAGCATATGGGAGACAATACAACCACCAAGCTCGCTGCGTCGACTCGTGGCGAGCAATTCGACGCGCTCGAGCGCGCGACTCGATCAGGAGATTCGCACGCGGCCGCGCGCCTAGGATTGCGTTACTTAATGGCAAGAGAGGTACCGGCTGATCCGGTACGTGGTCTGGAACTAATAGAGCAGGCCGCGCTGGCGGGCGACGCGCAGGGCAACTACTTGGCGGCGACAATTGCAAGCTCTTCCTTCTGGCGAGAGCGGAGCTGGGACGAGGCTTTCGACTATTTGATGCGTGCAGCCGAACAGGGCCACAAGCCATCACAGAGCTCTCTGAGGATACTGGCCGGCGGTCCGTCTGGCAACAAAATCGAGGGCGAGAATTGGGCCAACATGCGCATCGGTATCGATCTGGCCGCGTGGCTTGCACCGCCACAGATACGGATGATTTGCGAAGCTCCTCGCATCCATGTCATCGAAAATTTTACACCGCCAGCCGCATGTGACTGGCTGATTACGCAAGCTCAGGGCCGACTTTCGCGCGCAACGATCTATGACAAAGCGACAGGCGGAACAATCGAGGATGAGCGGCGAACAAACTCCCAGTGCGATCTGGGCATTGAGACCTGCGGCGTACTCACCTTCGTAATCCGCGGACGCATCGCGACAATAACGCAACGGCAGGATCTGGCGATGGAGGTTCCGAAGATGCTCCACTATGCACCCGGTGATACCTTCGCGGAGCATTTCGATTACCTCGATCCTGCTGAACCCGCATACGCAACTGAGATCGCAGTGCGCGGCCAACGTACTGACACGTTTCTGATATATCTAAATGAGGATTTTTCTGGGGGAGAAACCTACTTCCCCCGGATCGGCCTCTCGCACATCGGTGCAAAGGGCGACGCACTTTTGTTCACGAATGTTGACGTCGCAGGCGCGCCTGATCATGACACGATGCATGCAGGCTTGTCGCCTACGTCGGGCGAAAAATGGGTCTTCTCGCAGTGGATACGCGAATTCCCGAGACAGTGAACGTTCTCGGCAGGCGTTGAGCATATCTACCGGCCCCACACCTCACCTCCAAACTTCCTATCCGGCTTAGGCGGTGCTCGACAAATTAGATTATGCGCACAGGGTTGCCAATCGCGGTGTTGACTGTGAGCGGGTGGTGAACTCGTCTTGTGGCGAATAGCCTGGTCGCCCAGCCACTCGAACCACCCGCCCCAGGTGGCTAGCGACAGCTCGTTCATGGGGAAGTGTCCTTTGATTATTGTTAACAAACCCTAGCGGGAATGAAGCCAGCTCGGTAGGAATTCATAGGGATCTTTATTAGCAGATAGATTGTATGGGATGTCTTTTTCTAACAACAACTCCGACAAGCTACCGTCTTTACAACTATCAAACAATTCCGTGCAACCGCCGACGAATTTCCCGCCGACGAATATTTGCGGAAAGGTGTTTGAGCCGGTTGTATTCTTTAACACATTTCTGATTTTTCCACCGCGATTGTGTTCCTGATAGGCGACTGAATCCAGATCTATTGACTGATAATCAATGCCGTATTCGGCCAGCATTTTTCTAACCGACCAACAGAATTCGCACCATTCAAGTGCGTACATGACGACAGGGTTGTCGTTGTCAATTAATGTGTTTGCCACTTCTTCCGACGCGGAGGCGTCGAGTTCCGGATTATCGTCTTCGGGGGCCGGTGCCGGGGCGCTGGCTATGTCAAAACGGTAGCCGTCTGTAGACCGCGAGATGGCCAATTCATCGTCGTCCATTTCGACCGCTACGTCATCGAATAAAGGCGTGGTTAGATAGCGCTCGCCGGTGTCAGGCAGCATACAAAGAATGTTAGATCCACGAGGAGCGTTGGCGGCAAGCTGTAAGGCGCCAGCAAACGTGGCGCCGGCCGATATACCCACAAAAATACCCTCCTTTCTTGCCAGATCTCTGGCGCATTGCAGAGAGGTGTTACCGTCAATCGGCACGAATTGATCGATGTGCGTATCGTTGACCACTTGCTCTGCGAGTTTTGGCACAAAGTCTGGTGACCATCCTTGCATCAGATGTGGTCTAAAATTCGGGTGGCTTTCGCTGTGGCTACCATCACTGTTACGTGCTTGCGCGATGCCGCTGGCAAGAATCTGAGAATTGTCGGGTTCGCAAACGACAATTTTGGTTTTCGGGCTGTGCTCGCGCAACACCCTGGCAACACCATTCAATGTTCCACCGGTGCCAAATCCACTCACCCAATAATCCAGTGAGGTGTCGGTAAAATCCTCCAGAATTTCCACGGCGGTAGTGTTGGCGTGCACATCGGCATTCGCCGGGTTTTCGAACTGTTTTGGCTGCCACCAACCGTTTGCCTCGGCCAGTTCTACCGCTTTTGCCACCATGCCGGAACCTTTGGCCGATGCGGGGGTTAGCACCACCTTAGCGCCGAGAAAGCGAATCAGCTTGCGGCGCTCGACACTGTAGTTTTCCGCCATGGTGATCACTAACGGGTAACCTTTCTGCGCGCACACCATCGCCAAGGCAATGCCGGTGTTGCCACTCGTTGCCTCGACAATCGTTTGCCCTGGCTTAAGTTCGCCGCTACGTTCAGCCTGTTCGATAACCCCTAACGCCAGTCGATCTTTGACCGAGCCCATGGGGTTGAAAGACTCGACCTTGACGAAGATATTGACACCGTCAGGTGCCATATTGTTGATGCGAACTACCGGAGTGTTGCCTATAGTTTCGAGAATGCTGTTGAAACGTGTCATGATGATTCTTCCTGTTTGTGTGTTTAGTTTACGCGGAACACATGATTATGAATCGATTTTCCATTCAGCTATCAACTGATCGCCTACTTGAATGACCTCATCCACCAGCGCTTCAGCATGTTGCCAGCTTGTGCGCGCGCCGAGAAAACAAGGGCGGATAGCCAATACGCCGTTGATCTTTGCGGTACTTGGCATGTTGCGGCCATTAAGAATAAGCCGCCTATGGATTTGCCGATTCAGTTCATTCAGGTCGTCGTACTGATCAGTCATGTAGCGAAAACAACAGATCGATAGGGTAGGTTCCTGCACCACTTCCAGCCTGGGGTGTGTATTCGCTTGCGTGGCTACCCACTGTGCCATGGCGTTGTGACGACACACTCTTTCAGCCATTCCCTGTGTTCCAATTTCACGTAACAACGCCCATACAACCGTACCACGCGCGGGAGCCGATAGTTCCACCGAAAAATCACTGTAGGGTATACCCAGGCTGTCCATGGAAGTTTGCGCATCCTCATCGACACACGAACCTTCATAATAGTCACTCGGCCCCTGGGCAAAAGCGCGACTCATGAGCTGCCGATCACGAACAAAAGTAGCGCCTATGCCAACCGGCGCGCCCAACCATTTGTGTGGATCGACAATGACGGAATCGGCAAGCTCCAGACCGCGAAACAACGGTTTACAGCGAGGGTCCAAAATCCCCGGCAAGCCATAGGCGCCATCGACGTGGAACCAGATACCGTATTCCTTTGCAATCTCACCGATTTCGAACAATGGATCAATCGCACCAGTGCTGGTTGTGCCGGCGTTAGCAACGATCCCGACGCGTGCTAAGTCCTGGTCTGCATCCAGTTCCAGTTGCTTGCGCAGTTCATGCGGAATCATGCGGCCCATCGCATCGACTGGAATCGAGACGACGGCTTTGCGACCCATCCCTAATATTGCAGCGGCTCGGTGAATGGTACGGTGGCTGGCATCGGTCGCGTACACGCGGCAGCGCTGGCTGAATCCGTATTCGGCGGGGTCGATGTCCAATTTCTCTAACGCCCACTGTCTCGCAACCCCCAAGGCGACTAGGTTTGCTACCGAGCCGCCACTGCTGTAAACGCCTTTCATAGACTTCGGTAGATCGAACATGTCGGCCAGCCATTGCAGCGACAAATCCTCCAGAAAATTGAAAGCTGTAAGGCCGAAGCGCTGCGGTGACGCAACGGTGCAGACCAGACCAGCCAACGTGCCGACAGTGCTCGCGCCCGTTGTTATAAAAGACGTGCAGCCAGGGTTTGGAATCTGCGAGCCATTTGGGATCACGTACCTGGCCATCTCGTCCAAGAGTTGTTCAAACCCTACTCCCTGATCGGGAACCGAGGCATTCAACGCCTTTTGCCATTGCGACCGGTTTTGTAAGGCATCGGCGTTATCAAAAGCCAGGTACTGCTTCAGCTGAGCCGCCATGGTTTGCAGTCCGTCAGAGAGTCTGCCGCATTCTGCCTGTTCCTGAAGCTGAGGCAAACTGGGTGTTTCTCTGACTGGTTCGATCATTTGCACGGACATTGTATTCTCCAAATTCCAAATCCGGTTTGCATGATCACTTACGCTAGCAAATGTGCGCCGCTGGCCAGAAAGGCCATTGATTTGGGTGCACCTGCTATTTCTACGCCGGTGATCAGGTCAGATTCGGTGATGCCTTTGGCTTTGGCGCAAGCAGGGCAGAGCCAGATTTTGCCGCCATTGTCGACGAAGTCTGCCAGCAGACCCGCAACGGGTTCATAGCCTTCGGCAATCATTCCGTCCGTACCGCCTTTAACGCAGAGTTGAGCAGCTTCCGCGCTAACAAACATCGCCGTTTCGCTGGTTTTTGAGGCGGTAACGGCCAGAATGCAAGAGATGGTTGCGCGCTCTACGTTGTTTGCACCGTCCTGGCAGTTGATCAGGAATTTGCCTTGAGTTTCGTTTTGATTGGTCATGCTGATTTCCTCGTTCGTAGTGAATAGTTAATTGTTTGCTACGGGACTCATATTAGATTTGCACGCGATTCAATGCTTGAAGAGCAGCGGGTATTGTTATGGAGAAACTCTGTAGATTTGTATAACATCGATTGAGATTGGCTACTGATACTAAAAACTCGATCCAGCCTTATGCGCTATTATTTCGACGAATTTGTTCTGGACACCGAACATTTTGAAATCTATAAGAATAATCAGCATTTGCATGCCGAACCCCAAGTCATTGAATTGTTGGCGTTGTTGGTCGAAAACAGCCACCGTATGGTCAGCAAGGAAGAAATCAATGAAGCCGTTTGGCATGGCCGTGTTGTCTCTGAAGCGGCGCTGAGCAGCCGCATAAAAACAGCGCGCGGTTTGTTGGGTGACAATGGTCGTGAGCAACGCTTTATTCGTACCGTGCACAAGAAAGGCTTCCGCTTTGTGTGCGAGGTCGAAGCGACTACAGGCGTTGGGAATCTTCCTGGCGATCGCATAGCTAAGCAAGAATCGGTCGATTTGCCTCGCCAGCAGCAAACAATCGCCGATAACAATATTACCCATTCAAGCAAACCGGCAATTACGGTATTGCCTTTTAGCGACTTGTCTGGCGAAAACCAGCAAGACTATTTTTCTGACGGCATCACTACCGATATCATCAGTCATCTTTCGAAGCATCGTTGGTTGGCTGTGACCGCCCGCAATACCAGTTTTGGCTATAGAGGGAAAACGCTGGATGTCCGCCAGATCGGCAAGGAACTAGGGGTAAATTACGTGGTGGAGGGTAGTATTCAGCGGGCTGGTAACCGTGTGCGGGTCAATGTACATCTGATCGATGCGACATCCGGGCTGAATCGGTGGACAGATACATTCGACCGCGAACTGTCAGACATTTTTGCCCTGCAAGATGAGATCACAGAAAAAATCGCCGCCCGGCTCGAGCCCGAGATTGGTTTCGCTGAGCGAAACAAAGTAACCACCAGCAGGCCGGCAAATCTACAAGCCTGGGATTGTTATCACCTCGGCATCTATCATTTTTTTCAGTTTACGGCTGAAGATAATCTTGAAGCACAGCGTTTGCTTGATCAATGCAGGCAATTGGATAATAGCTTTGGTGACGCCTACGTTTGGTGGGCTTACGCAGTGGTTCTTGGCATGGTGTATTGGGGTACCGCACCGACAGCCGATCTGCTTGATGAAGCCTTGGTTGCCTGCAATAGAGCTTTGTCATTGGATCGGCAGAATGCCGTTTTTTACGCCTTGCGCGGCCGGGTGAAATTGGCCCGTCGGGAATACGAAAGCGCCATACGCGACAATGAGAAGGCTATTTCAATAAACCCGACACTGGCTGCCGCCCATTGCGGGCTTGCTGATTCACTCGCCTACGAAGGCCGCTACGATGAGGCGATTAGTCGTTTTGAGAAAGCGGTTGCGCTCAGCCCCAATGATCCACAATTGTGGGCTTTTCTGACTTACGGTGCACTGGCCCTGATCTTTAAAAGAGATTTCGAGGGCGCTCTAAGGTGGCTCGATCAAGCTAGCAACATCACTAATTGCCAATACTGGACTGCTGCCCACCGGGTAGTGGCCTTGGCGCATCTTGATCGAATCGACGAAGCAAAGCTGGCAGTTGCTGGTTTATTGCAGGAGAATTCCGAATTCTCCTGCACTTTCGCCGAAGAAAAATTGTTCTATCTGAAACAAAGCGAACAAATCTCTCTGTATTTGGATGGCTTACGCATTGCAGGGTTGAACTGAAGAGGAATTCCAGGTGGATGTCGCCAAACCGCCAGTGACGGTCTTGTTTCAACACCCGGCCGGGTTGAAGTACCACGGTCTCGCGCTGAGCTATGTGCTGCTCGCCTATGGCACAGGACTCTTGGGCTTGTTTAGTGCAACATGGTATGTCAATGCTGGGTCTGTATTGCTGCTTGGGCACAGCATGACGATTGCTGCTTACCTGATTCACGAGTGCGCCCACAACACGGTGTTCAAGAACAATGACAACAACGCGCGGCTGGGCAGCTTTCTTAGCTGGGTTTGCGGTGCCTGCTACGGCACCTACGAAGACATGCGCTACAAGCATTTTCGCCACCACGTCGATAACGACGACGTGGTGTGGTTTGACTACGAGGCCTTCTTTGACGAGCACCCATTAATACTTAGGGTGACGCGCTTACTGGAATGGTTTTATATTCCCGCTCACGACCTGCTGATGCATGGCATTATGACGTTCACCTCATTTATTATCCCGCAGCGGCGCGACCAGCGCGCGCATAACCTCGCTGCCATTGTTGTGCGTGGCGGTCTATTCGCAGCGCTGTGTTGGTTTTATCCGAAAGTCGCAGTGCTTTACGCTATCGCCTATATATTGATGATCACTGTATTGCGCTTTATGGACTTTATCCAGCACGATTATGGTTACCACACCAACCTGTTCGAAGGGCAGCG
>JBPCXM010000827.1:0-3811 GCA_051008535.1 Pseudomonadales bacterium
AGCGGTCAAAAGCCTGCTCAGGCAAACTCTTAACGTACATCTGCGTCAACTGTTCGCCGCGCCAGAATTCGTGGCGGCGAAAACTTGAGACGTTAACAACCTGCGGTAACGCACTGATGCGATCAATCGTCGCTTGCTCAATGCCCTCATGCCGCGCATCACGTGGACGGGTGATATAAATATCCGCGCTCACATAACTCTCAAGCCAGCCTTCGACGGCCGCTCGAAAGCTACCGATCATCAGCGCCACACCTACGGTGGCGGAGAGTGCAATGGCAAGGGCCGCGACCGCCACCTGGGTGCGACTCAACGAGGCCAACACACCGCGCGCGGCAATGGTACCGACAAGACCCAATATTTTATACATTGCCGGTTTGGCAGCATTGATCAGGACCACCAGTAAAGCCGGCGTCATCAGTGCAAACGCAACGACGATCAGAAACAGTCCGCCAAAACCGGCGACTATGCTACGGCCACTAAACACAAAAGTTGCCACCGACGCGGCCGCAAAGAGTAGCGCAGCGATAAAGAGCCAGGGTGATCGGTTGCGGTTTGCCGTTTCCAGCCGCGACCGCGATTGCGCCATGACCGGCGCAATGCGACTCGCCTCGCGTGCCGGCACGATAGCCGCTAGCACGGTAGCGCCCATCCCCAGGGTAGCGGTTTTGATAAAAATCTTTGGTGTGTAAGCCATGGCTTGCACTTCAGTGGCGAAGTAGAGATCGTTGATCGTGGTGGCCACCAACCCAAGCAACACCTGGCTTAACCCTATGCCCAGCGCTGTCCCCAGTAAGGTGCCACACAGGCCAAGCGCAAGTGCTTCCATGATGACCATGCCAATGAGCTCATAACGGTTTAGTCCGAGCGTGCGCGCCGTGGCGATGAGGTCGAAGCGTTGCAGAATCGACAGGGTGATGCTGTTGTAGATTAAAAATGCGCCGATCAACAGGGCAAGCAGGCTCAACGCCGTCAGATTGATGTGAAATGCGCGCGTCATCTGCTGCATGGCATTGCCGCGCATACCGAATTTCTCTAACACTAACGGTTTTGGTAGCTTGCTCTGTAACTCAGCCGCTCGGGCAGCGTTCAATGTGGCATCGATGCGCGACAACCGACCTGTCAATCGGAGAATATCTTGTGCGGTGGATATGTCGGCGATAAGCGTGGCACGAAGTGCTTGTGCTTGCGGTGTGTCCGGGTCTTCCACGATATCGATTACCTGCAGCGACTGCGGCGTGGTGCCTGCCCACACTTCAATTTTTGCGGGCACGGTAATGCCCAGCGCGCTAGCGGCGCTCTGCAATACAATCACCGCGTTGGGCTGTGTTAGCAGTTGGCCTGGCTGAGTGATAAGGGGTGTTGTCGTGCTGGGCAATTGCGGAGCCACGGCGTTCAGTCGCTTTGTTGCATATGTTCCGGTAAAAGCCAATGGGTCGACCCCTAACAACTGAAATTTTCTCCGATTTCCCTCTTTGTCACGAACGATCACCTTACCCGTGACAACAGGCGCTATTTCCGTAAACCCGTGTAACACGCGTAAATCGCGATACACCGTTTCATTGATTGTTTTTTGTGTGCCGTAGATTTGGTGGGTAATCGTGCCGGCAATCGCCTGGTTCGCCAAATCAAAACCCCGTTTTGCGCTGGCATTGGTAAGATCGATGGCGAGCACAACGGCAACGCCCAGTCCGATCCCGAGTACGCTGAGAAAAAACTGCCACGGGTGACGTAAGTAGTGTCGGTAGGCCAGGCGAATTCGTGTGTTTGTGGTAGCCATTTTAATCAGGGCACTTACGCTATTAGCTGGCCGCGCTCAATCCACCACACGTTGTCGGCGATAGTTGCCACCTCTGGACTGTGGGTCGCGGCAATCACTGTGATGTTGTGTTCTCGCGGCAAACGCTGTAGCAACGCAAGTATTTGTTGCTCGGTTTCGATATCCACATTACCCGTCGGTTCATCGGCTAAGACGATAGCGGGGTTGTGCACAATGGCGCGGGCGATGGCGACGCGCTGTTGCTCGCCACCGCTGAGACGATCGGGGTAACTGCGCGATCGATCGGCGAGTGAAAACTCGGCCAGGATAGCATTGACCCTGTCGCGCGCAATAGCAACAGAAATGCCATTCAGCTCAAGAGGAAACATCAGGTTTTCACCGACTGTCAGGGTTGGAATGAGATTGAACGCCTGGAAAACAAAGCCGATATGCTGCCGTCGAAACATCGTTCGTTGATGTTCGCTGAGCCGATTGACGATCTCCCCCTTAATCTGCACTTCGCCCGAGTCCGGAATATCGATACCCGCCAACAGGTTCAGCAGCGTTGACTTACCCGAACCACTGCGCCCTTGTATCGCAATAAAGGACCCCTCGGCAAACGCCACGGAGACGGCGTCGAGCACATCGCGATGCCGTCCCGCTTCGTGATAAGTTTTGCAAACACGAGTTAAGCGAATCACGGAGTTGTCAGGCATCGGCTGTTGCATTCATGCATTTTCGCATACGATAGCACGCAGCCGGCAAAGCGAGTACGAGATAGACCAACGTTAATCCCAGAAATTCAAACTAAAAAGGTGTAATGACTAGGTAGCTGCGAAAACAGCCAAGTGACGAACAGGCGGCTTTTGACGTTTATCGTCGCGACGACAAACTTGATCCTGATCACGCTGATGGAAAGCCAAGGTTGAGCAATTTGGAACAGCGGAATCGAAACGTTAAGGAGTGCTGTCCCACGCAATAACACAACTAACAATAGTGCCCGGTAAAAGTGAAATGTACTTGCTGGATGTTGAACCCCGTCGCGTTGAGGTTCAAAGACAGTTCTGAACGTATTTGACGGGCTGCTACCAACTACCACCGGTCGGTTGGGTGATCGAACGGCAACCGATAGCACGCGACCATTCCATTAGTCAGAGCCCTTTCCGGCTATGGGGCTAAACCTTCGTACAGCTTACATGCTTTGAGTCATTCTTACCGACTAATCGTTTGTGGGTAGCATTGCTGCTCTCGTATATCGCCACAGTTCTTCCCTAATGGAGCAAACGCCCTTTGGGGGTTTCAAAGAGCCGCTGTCACTAAGTAAATCAATGCCTGCTTTTGCCGAATCCAAGGTGTCGGACTACGCTTTCTAAACAACCACCTGAAAGTTGGTTTCTAACGCGCCGTCGCCGATCTCGACTAGCCTCGCCGTCTGCAGGTCGCCAAAGCGTGGCAGTTTTGACTGCCCTTTGGTCCCGCCCAATTCAGCAAAATAAATCTGACTGGTTAACAACAGTTGCCGGTTTGACCACACTTTGTAATGAATGTGGGCTGGCCTGGGAGCATAGGCTCCTGGCACATAAGTGCGAAACTGGAAGTCACCTTTCTGATCGGTAGTGGCTTCGCCCCAATACAGAAAATCATCCCATCGTGCTCCAGGACTCGAGTCCCGAGGGTGATTGTAACGTCCAAGCCGATCTGTTTGCCAGATATCTACCAGAGCTCCGGGCGAGGGCTCACCCCGGATATTTGCTACGTTGCCTCGAAAGTATAAGACTTTACTTCGAGGTTTGGCGCGAATGAGGTCGTTAGTTTTGTGGCGTGAACCTCTTGGATAGTAAGGACCTTCGAAGTCCTGAGGCGTTTTGACCAACGTTTTCTGCTCGGCAAGCACTTTGCCAACCGGGCTAGTGATTAGGCCCGCTGCCAACGTAGATTGAACAAAACGGCGCCGTTTCATCGCACGCTCCCCCTATATACGCATCTGTGAATCTTAGATTTGCAGTTAGCGAAATAAGTTCCGGCAATCATCATGTGATTAGCATAATAAGGTCG
>JBPCXM010000828.1:0-3473 GCA_051008535.1 Pseudomonadales bacterium
CTGGAAGCGTTTTGGACCCATCAAAGAAAACGGCGAGGCGCGATGACCCCATACTGGGTCAGTGAGCACACGAAATCCATCGATTTCGATCAACACGGTCGAATGACCAAGCCATGTCGCGCGCAACTTGCTCGACGGGGGTTTCAGCCATGTCTCACGTGGATCATTCGCAGGCAGAGGTGCTGGTGGCACGCGGTTGCCATCGCTGCAAAAGAACTCGGTCAGCGTCGGCAGCCGTGATTTGGGGTCTCGCAATCCCGGCAACACCGGATGGATGTTGCGGAGTCGTTCCCCGTCCCATAGCGGCGACTGCCGTAGTCGCTCAAGCCGTTCGCCCTGAGCTAGCTTGCCTATTGATCGCACTGAATATTCTCTCGATTCCTCAATCGCCTTCGATTACGGCTAATGCATGAATAGCTACCTGCGGAAGGGTGCGCCTCCGCGAGTGCCACTTTACCACTTGGAGCCTCGTTCGGCAGCAATGTCACATTCACCGGCCATGAGCTGTCGTTCGCCCACACAAACTATTCGATGTTTTGCAACAACCTAAAAAGCTGTTTTAAATCCCGATCTTTAAGACCGGTTGACATATCCATAAGCTGTTTGTCAGCGTCTTCGTGAGCTTGCTCTCCCTCGTGTGTGATCGACACATAGACCGTCCGCTGATCTTCATCGCTTCGAACCTTCTCTACCAAGCCCATTGTAGCCAGCTTGTTCAACGTGCGGGATACGTTGGGATTTTCATCAACCATCGCACCCTTCAGCTGCGACACGGTCAGGTTCTTCTCAGGTGCCTTCGACAAGGCGTGGAGTAAATTCAGCTGCAGGAATGACAGCCCCGTAGTGCTCAATCGCTCGTCGATTTCGACCTTTTTTTCTTGCGCTATGCAGGCCAGTAAACCCATGACCTTTTGATCAAGTGTCAGTTCTGGATCGTCGATGATCAGCTTTTTGTTTGCCATATTGTTGCTTCCAGCTCAAGCAACAATACTAACACATTAAATATTCCATGGAAATAGTTGCCATGGAATATATATTATGATATGGTCGCACTTCCAACTATCCAAGAGTCCTTAACAATGACGACAGAAACTGCAACTGAACCCTACAACATCTGCACGGTGCCCGAACGGGAGTCGGCAGAGCCACCACTGTTACTGGTGCTGATCCGCGATTTGGCCCTCGCCAGTGTGTATATCGCGATAGCATTGTCCGTTGATGCCTGGGCACGAGGTAGCGCCCTCGGCTTTGCCGCGGGAATGAGTGCCATTGTGGCCTTCCCGTTAGGTTTTCTTGCTAACGGTCTTCTGCACGAATGGGGGCACTATGTGGGCGCAAAACTGACTGGGTCGACTGCGCCACGCAATTCGATCACTCGCATTTTCCCGATGTTCCACTTCGATATTAATCAGAATAGCCATAGGCAGTTTCTCGCACTAAGCCTTGGCGGGAATATCTTTCAGTGGTTGTTTGCCATGACGCTACTGCTCGTTCTTCACGGTTCAACAATCGGCCAAGTCTCCCTACAGATGGGTGCCATTGCCTTCGCTCTCTTAGGCAGCCTAGTTGAAGTACCGATTATCATTGACGCGCTAAAGCGCGGCAACGGGATCGACGCCTGGAATGCGTATTTACCGCATCGAGAGCAGCGCAAACGCCTCTCCGTGATCATCGGCGGTCCGATTGTGGTTGCGCTGTTTTTCGTCCTTTAGGAAGAAAATAGGAAGGACTACAAACGCCGGGTATGGGTGGTGAGCGCCATTTTACCGCCCCGAACCTTGAACGTCAGCAACGCTAGGTACACCGGCCAGACAAAGAACCAAATGTCATGCTCCGGCTACTCGTACTGTCGGCCATGAGCTGTCACTCACCCGCGACGAATCATGAAGGGATATCCTTGTTCACTGTTTTGAATTTGATCGAAACGGTCGACGCATTGCCGTCGCTCAATGGACGTTCAAACGAACCGGTTAACCGGTTTCCGGCGACGTCTTCAAGCGTCGGGTCCACTGTGATGCGGTAGGTTCCTTCTTTCCAAGGCTCGGCAGGTTGAAAGCGCCATTCCGCATCGGCTGCCCCCAAATCAATGCGACCAGGCACGATTGCGCCGTTAGCATCCACCACACGTACGCGATACGCGAGTGAGACGTGATCATGAGGCCCATTCAACAGAACGCTGACCCAATCAGTTGAGTGGGCCTGCGGTGCGCGGACCCGCCACCGTTCGGGATCCGGTGCGTCGTAATTCGCCTCCGTGACGCGGAATGGTTTTCGGTGTTCAGCCGCAAGGCTACAACCCGCGGTACTCATCAAGCTCGATTCGATCACCAAGGTATAGCGACTGCCACTTTGGAGTGCTCGCCCCATCGTGTGATGGGCGCGCAGTCCGGTCTTAACCCGGCCTGGATCAAACAACACCGTCAAACGGCGACTGTCAGGACTCCACAGATCGACCTTGTTGGTCAGAAAGGCACCTTCCACAAGTGCATCGCTCTCGTCGAGTAATCGGATGGCTGCAAGGGCATTCTTGCGGTCCATCGGTTGGTCGAAATAGACATACAGACGCAGAAGGTTTTCAGGTAGTGCATCCGCTCTGGGATACACTTCAGCGACGTTCGGGGCGTCCGTGCACACATCGGCCATCGCCGGCATGACGACTAAGCCGAAAAGGATCAGCAGCGTTTTAGTCAATACCTTGAGCCTTCATGGCGGCTTGCACACCGACGTCCGACAACATCGCGTCAAAGAAGCGATCCACATGTGGGTAGGCTGTCAACGGTCGCGCCCAGCGCAACATCGCAAAGGCATATGGGTCGGCGACTGTGCGCCTGTCGAGGGCGAGGTGCGATCGGTCGGCGAGATGCGCGTTGAGATGTGCCAAGAACTTGGCCACCAATTGTAGACCCGCATCTTTCACTGCATCGCGATCACCCTCGGCTTCACTCGTGGTGTAACGCTGCGGTGTGAACACCGGATAGAACGCGGGATGGAAATCGCCCGTGAGGAAAGCCAACCAGCGATCCAGGTCGTGTTCCCCCAGGGGTGTGCCGTCGGCTCCGAGGCTCGCTTCCGGATGACGGTGTACGAGATACTTGAGAATGGCATCGGCCTGATTAAGGAGGCGGCCATCTGCTTCGAGTACCGGCACGGTGCCAAGCGGATTAATTTTGAGATAATCCGGGTCGCCTAACCTGACTTGCTGGGTCTCGTAAGGCACGCCGATCCACTCCAATACGATGTGTGGCGCGAGCGCACAAGTGCCTGGTGCGTAATAGAGCTTCATCGCGCCCGATCCCTGGCGAGATCCGGGTAGCCCGCGTCCGTTTTCAACAGATTCTGGAAGTTTCGAAAGAAGTCCTGCTTAGCGGGATACTGGTAATCGGGAAAGTTGTATTCGCTGATGAAGTCAGACAGCCGAAAATAAGCCCCTTTGCGGAATGACACCAAATCAACGTCGCCAGTCTCGATGTTGC
>JBPCXM010000829.1:0-2528 GCA_051008535.1 Pseudomonadales bacterium
CGCTCGAGCTATCTCAATACATTGTTGTGGTGTCACTACTTGATATGCGCCGCTGGCACGGAGAACTTCAACGTCGTTAGATTTGCTGTACACAGCCTGGTCTCCCATTGATTCGGCCATCCATTTGCCGTAGCTGTTGGTCTCGTGCAAGGCATGCGGGGCTATCTGCTCCCAGGCGCGCTCCGGGTCTTCGGCGATGTGCAAAAACACGGGTCCCATGCGCTCCTCTTTGGCTGCTGGGCGCCCAAGGGTCTCACATTCGGTCTTGTAGACGTCGTACAAACCCGGCATTGCCGGAATAAACCCATCGGCAATACGCGCGGCGCGTTTGGCAGCAGCTTCGGAAGCGCCACCCATTAGCAGTGGCGGGTGCGGGTCTTGCACTGGCGTTGGTGTGACTGTGACGCTACGACCACGATAACTAAAAGGTTCTCCGCTCCAGGCCTGTTTGAGCGTAGCAACGCCGTCTGCTATCAGGCTGGGGCGTTTTTTAAGCTGCTGACCAAACATGACAAACTCGCGCGCCACATAGCCACCAGCGACGGTTGCTTCCGCGCGCCCGTTACTGATGATATCGACAATGGCGAGGTCTTCGGCCAATCGAATGGGATCGTGAAAGGGCAAGATCAATGCTTGCACGCGCAGCCGAATATGTTGCGTACGCGCTGCAATGGCAGCGGAGAGCACAACAGGGGCGGGCAAATAACCGTCTTCAGTGCCGTGATGCTCGGCCAACATCAAGGTGCCGAAGCCCTTTTGATCGGCCCACGCGCTTTGTTCGATAGCAGCCTGGTATAGCGCTTCCTTGGGAGTGCCAAAAGCGGGTGCACGCATATCGTATTTGAGTACAAGGTAGGTCATTGTTTTCCTAATTCGCTTTGGCGTTTTCGGTACTGCGGCGGCGACCGCAAGCTCATATTTTAATCCGACAGCTGGCGGTAGGGCCGCCGTGTTTCATTAAGGATTATTAACAGCTGTCCTGCTTTCCAGGGTAGAGATGAGATAATATGCTATGCAATGCGCGCGTGAATGACAACATCGAGAAAGAGTTATGGGATTGGCGAAAAATCGAATTGTGCTTGTCACCGGCGCCAGTCGCGGTGCGGGCAAGGGCATTGCCCTGGCGCTCGCGGAAAAAGGTGCGACTGTTTACGTTACCGGCCGCACGTGCGATGAGGGTGACGCGCCGCTACCGGGAACGGTTTATCTAACGGCGCGACAATGCGACGAACGCGGCGGAAAGGGCATTCCGTTCATCTGTGATCATGCCGAAGACGAGCAGGTTAAAGCCTTGTTCCAACGCATCGAAAAAGACCAGGGCAGGCTAGACATACTCGTCAACAACGCCACCTGTTTGCCGGATGGTTTAACCGACACGGGCGGTTTTTGGCAAAAGCCATTGGCGCTGCAAAATATTTTTGATGTGGGCATGCGCTCGACCTATGTTGCCAGCTATTTTGCGGCCCCCATAATGGTGCGGCAAAAAAGCGGCTTGATAGCCCACACCTCGTCGTTTGGTGGGCGCTGCTATCTGCACGGACCCGCTTATGGCGCCGGTAAAGCCGCTGTTGATAAGATGGCGAACGATATGGCCGTAGATCTGCGGCCTCACAATGTGGCCGTTGTATCGCTGTGGATGGGATTGATGACTACCGAGCGTACGATGGGCGTGGTAGAAGCCGAACCGGAAAAATATGCAGCCATGTTAGATACTGCCGAAACACCGGAGTTTACCGGGCGCGTAATCGATGTGCTAGCGGCTGACCCCGAGCTAATGCAGCGTTCGGGTAAAATCTGGGTCAGCGCCGAGTTGGCGCAGGAATATGGCGTTCAGGATGCCAACGGCAAACAACCCCCCTCGCATGCGGCATTTTTAGGTTCACCGGCGCAGGCGAATCCCGCCGTTGTTGAGTAACAATGCACGATTGTTTTATATAGCTAGCTATTCGATCGAAAAGCAGGAGAAAAAGATGAGCAACATTGGTGTATTGCCCGAGGGTAACTATGTAGAGCTGGATAACGGCCACAAAATTCATTATCTCGACGAAGGCAGCGGCCCGGCGCTGGTTTTTCTGCATGGCAGCGGACCTGGTGCTAGCGGCTACAGCAACTTTAAACAAAACTACCCGCTGTTTGTCGAGCACGGCTACCGCACGCTAATTCCCGATCATCTAGGCTATGGTTTTTCCGACAAACCCGACGACATAGAGTACCCGTTAGAGTTATTTGTCGAATGCATCATTAAAACCATGGACGCCGTAGGTATAGATACCTGCAGCTTGGTCGGCAATTCACTTGGCGGCGCGATCGCGATAAAAATTGCGCTAGACTATCCAGAGCGGATTGAGAAGATGGTTTTGATGGCGCCGGGGGGGGTTGAGGAGCAACCTGCATATTTCGAAATGCGGGGCATGGCAAACATGCGTGAGTTCTTTATGAGCGGACAGGAACTCACCAATGAAAACATGAAAGAGGTATTGAAAAACCTCGTTTACGACCCGGCCCATATTACTGACGGCCTGGTCCAA
>JBPCXM010000830.1:0-21652 GCA_051008535.1 Pseudomonadales bacterium
GGGGGGAGGCGGAACGACGCGTTTCGGGGGGGGGGGGGGTTTGGTGTGGGGGGAGGGAAATGCGGGGGGTGCCCTTTTGTCTTCTCGCCCGAAGGGAGCGGCCAAATTTGCGCCCTGCTTCGTTGGAGTCCTTGTCAATAGGCTCACTATTCACTGCGAACTCCGTCTCGCAGGACGCAAATTTTGCTCGCTCTATTTCAGCCATATACACAGGACACTACACTAGTATTGCTCAGTTGCGTTGTTCAAAATATGTGTGAAAATCAACTCGCACCCTTGATCTCGACAACCGAGTCGGAAACACTCACCGCTGCTGCATCAGGCACGGGTTCTTCTGCCGAGCGGCGCAACTCGGCATAGGAGTCTTCCTCGGTATAAATCAGCTTGCCGTTGATTTGCGCGCCACGTACCATTTCCAGGATATTGTAATACACATTACCTTCGACCACGGCATTACTCGCCAGTTCGAGGTATTTGCTCGCGTGGACGTCACCCACGACGCGGCCATTGACGATGACGTTCGGCACATGCACATCGCCTTGCACGCAACCATTCTCCATAATACGCATGGTGCCCACATCCTGGTCTAGCGCGAATAGGTTACCGTTGACCACGCCTTCAACTTCCATATTACCGAGAAAGCGAACATTGCCCTCGATTTCGGTACTCTGGGCAATCAGTGTTATCAACCCGCCTGCTGCGCGCAGGCCATTGTGCTTTTTAAACCACCACATTGGCTCAAGCCTCCTGCGTTACCCAACCAAATTTCTTTTCGATATGTTCTGCCTTGCCGCGCCGAGCCTTTTTCGCCTTGGCGTCTATGACAACCGCAATACCCTGCGGCTCAAAGCCTTCGGGCAATAACAGTGTACCCTCAATATTTTGATAATACTTGAATCGCACCCGGACCTTGTTGCCGTCGATCTGCTTTGACACATCGCCCAACGACAGCACTATTTCGCTGCCGTTCTGCTTGCCAACAATGTTTATCGTCGCATAACCATATAGAATTTTGTGTTCAACGGCGAGTTGCTGTAACACTAGTTTCAGCTCGTATTTGCGCGGATCGTCTGATGCCACCACGTCCAAACTGCGAATGCGCAAACCACGCTCCTCGGCGGTAGGTGCCATTAAGCCCTTGTAAAAACTGATTTCTTTGCTCAAGTCAGCGATCTTCTTATTTAAGCCGGCAATTTCTTCGCGTACTTCGCTGGTTGCTCGCCGGTCTATATCGGCATCCATCTGCACCTGCGCCAGTTGGCGCTGCAGTTGTTCATTGTCGTGTGCGCTGTTGTCGACCACACGCTGCAAGACCGTGCGGTCTTCCACCAATTCGTAGTAATCGGCGTTAGCGGTACGAAAGCCGTGTAGGTAGGCAAAAACTGCGAGCGCCAGTACGCTCGCGGCAGCGACAATCAGCAAACCCCAGCGGCGCACTGGGTTGTAAGGCACAACCACCATACGCACATGTTTCGTACCTCTTACTTTAACCATTTGCGTCAAGGCGTTAATGCAACGCCCTCCAAGCCCCTGGTTTCGGCCAGATCCAGCATGATATTCATGCATTGCACCGCCTGACCGGCGGCACCTTTAACCAGATTGTCAATGACTGACAGTACGACGACCGTATCGCTATCCTGGGGATTGAACACTGCTAAGCGGCACATATTGCTACCTTTTACCGTCCGTGTTTGTGGATGCACGCCAGCTGGCAGAACATCGACAAAGGCTTCATTGGCATATCGTTGCTCGTACAAAGCCTGCAAATCAGTCTCTAAGTCGGCACACAAACGCGCATACAACGTTGCATGAATACCTCTAATGATAGGCAACAAATGCGGTACGAACGTAATATTGACCGCTGTTTTTGCAATACTGCTTAATGTTTGCTCAATTTCCGGCAAATGTCGATGACCTGCGACGGCGTAGGCTTTAAAACTGTCGCTCACCTCGGCCAACAAATTATCCACCTTCGCCTGCCGCCCGGCACCGCTGGCTCCTGAAGCTGCATTGGCTATCAAGTGCTCAGTATCAACCAGGCCTTGCTCCAGCAAGGGCAGCAATCCCAATTGTACTGAAGTGGGGTAACAGCCGGGCGCGGCCACCAGCTGTGCTGCGACGATTTGCTCACGGTACATTTCCGGCATGCCGTACACCGCATCGGTCAGCAATTCGGGGCACGCGTGCGCCTGGCCGTACCAATTGCTCCATTGCTCAGCATCACGTAGGCGGAAGTCTGCCGACAAGTCAACGACGCGGGTTCCGGCCGCCAGCAGCTCGCGCATCATATGCATGGAAACGCCGTGTGGAGTGGCGAAAAATACCAGGTCGCAGATGCGTAGCGCCTGCACATCAGGCGTGGCAAACTGCAAATCGTAGTGGCCACGCAGATTTGGATAGAGCGTGTCAACACGTTGACCCTGCTCTAAGCGCGATGTGATGACATTAACGTCCACTTCGGGGTGGCCCGCCAACAACCGTAATAGCTCCACTCCGGTATAACCCGTAGCGCCCACTATTCCAACTTTATACACTGCCTTCTTCCTCGTTATCGGCGCGATGTTGTCTCACGATCGCGCGCGCGTGCTGCGTATAATAGCAGGCTAAGCGATTTTACTGATATTTTCGCCGCAGGTACTGGCAAGCTTAAACGATGACCGATTCAAACAAACCCTGGTTCGGAGCGCGCTTTTTACCGCGCATCAGGGCCTTGCTGGATCTCCTGCGACAGCACTTGTCACACCAGGGCGTGCTGTTGGCGCTGGCTTTGCTAGGCATTGTCGCCGGCGGGTTGTCGGCTGGTATCAGCCTATTATTTCGCTTCATCATCGACTGGCCGCTCGCTCTCTTTTTACCCGGCAATAACGCCGAGAATTTTGAAGGTTTGCCGCTGCACTTACGTTTTCTGGTGCCAGCAATTGGCGCTTTGCTGGTGGGTTTGCTATTGCTTATGTTCCGTAAGGAACATCGCGGTGTCGGTGTCAGCCATGTGGTGAATCGGCTGAATAACCACCACGGCTGGATGCCATGGCAAAACGCGGTAGCGCAGTTTTGTGCCGGCGCGATAGCGCTCATCAGCGGTCAGTCCGGCGGGCGCGAGGGTCCGGCGGTCCATCTGGGTGCGGCCATCAACAGTCTGACCGCGCGTTTTTTACATCTGCCGAACAACAGCACACGCATATTGATTAGCTGTGGTGTGGCTGCCGCAATCAGTGCCGCATTTAATACACCCATCGCCGGCGTGATCTTTGCGATGGAAGTGGTGATGTTGGAGTACACCATTATCGGCTTTACACCGGTGATTCTGGCCGCCGTCACCGGCGCACTAATGACCCGTGCCGTTTATGGCGCAGAGCCGATGTTTACCATCGCGCTGATTGATATGAATTCAGCCAGCGAAGTATTCTTTATCGCGCTGATCGGCTTGGTTTGTGGCACTGCTGCAGCCTTGTTTATTATCGTGCAAAAATTCTGCCTGCGTTGGTCGGCGCTGAATATCTTGCTCAGATTAAGCATTGTCGGCGTGCTTACCGGCGCCATCGCGGTCGTGGTGCCGCAGGTACTGGGGCTGGGTTACGACACGCTGCAAATCCTGCTCAGCGTGGAACTGAGCTGGTGGTTTCTGCTGCTCATTATTGTCGCTAAGCTTTTTTTGACGGCGGTAGCCTGCGGAATGGGAATGCCAATCGGTTACATCGGACCGTCGCTGATCATTGGCGCTTGTATCGGCTCGGCGCTGGCTATTTTCGGTATTGGGCTGCGACCCGACCTCGCATCAGACGCTACGTTATACGTATTGCTTGGCATGGGTGCGATGATGGCTGCTATCTTGAATGCACCGTTGGCGGCGCTACTCACGATCGTCGAACTGACCCATAATCCGTATGTGATTTTGCCGGGCATGCTGGCTGTTATTATTGCGACCTTGACCGTCAGCGGGCTATACCGGCAGAAATCCGCGGTGCAAACCATACTCGAAAGTCAGGGCTTCAAAATTGTTAACGACCCGCTGTCGCAAGCCTTGCAGCGCGCCGCCGTAGCTAGTCTGATGGACCAAAACTTCCGCAGCGTGGCACACACGATGACAGCAGAAGAAATCAACACGTTGTTGGGCAACCGACCGCGCTGGCTGATCGTACAAGAAGCAGACAGTCAAAAACGCTTGCTCGACTCCACCGATCTAGTACTTTATATGCAAGAGTACGGAGAGGAGCTGGAACCATCGCAAGACGTCGCCCTGCTCGAACTGCCAGGCAAGCAGCGGTTGATCATTAATGTACACCCACAGGCGACGCTCAGAGAAGCGCTGGATGTGCTGGAAAAAGAAAAAGTCGACGCGCTGCATGTTGTCGGCCCGGCGTTGCCGCTATATATGCCACCCAGCGGGGTGCTAACCCGACAAGATATAGAAAACTACTACCGGTACCCGCAAGGCATGAAACAATAGCAACTCTAATCACATACCAAGACAAACATGCTGTGGATTAAAGCACTGCATATTATTTTCGTCATTTGCTGGTTTGCCGGTATTTTCTATTTGCCGCGTTTGTTTGTGAATCATGCAATGACTGACAGCGAGGACGTCAAACAACGACTCTGCATCATGGAACACAAACTGTACCGCTTTATGACGCCGTTGGCGGTGCTGGCGCTGCTATTCGGTATCATCCTGTTGGTTGGAAACTGGACCTACTTCGCCAGCCAAGGTTGGATGCAGGTTAAAATAGTGCTGGTGCTGGGCTTAGTTGCATACCATATTTACTGCGGCCGTTTGGTCGCTGCTTTCGCCCGCAACGAGGTTCGGCATTCGCATGTTTTCTTTCGTGTGATCAACGAAATTCCGGTGTTGACATTGTTCGTAGTCGTTATTCTGGTCGTCGTCAGACCTTTCTAGGAAATACCAATGAATCAATCTGAACAGCTGTTCGCCCAAGCCCAAAATGTTATCCCGGGCGGCGTCAATTCGCCGGTACGCGCTTTCAAAGGCGTGGGTGGCAGCCCGGTATTTTTCCAGCGCGGTGAAGGTGCGTATTTGTACGACGCCGACGGTAAACGCTATATCGATTATGTGGGCTCGTGGGGACCAATGATCGCTGGTCACGCGCACCCCGCCGTGTTGCAAGCAGTCGCTAAACAACTTTCTAGTGGCCTGAGTTTCGGGGCGCCCACCGCAATTGAAACCGAAATGGCCGAACTGATTTGCAAATTAATGCCGTCAATCGAGTTGCTGCGCATGGTGAACTCAGGCACCGAAGCAACGATGAGTGCCATTCGTCTAGCGCGCGGTTATACCGGTCGCGACAAAATACTCAAGTTTGAGGGCTGTTATCACGGCCATGTGGATTCGCTGTTGGTCCAGGCGGGTTCCGGCGCACTGACGTTTGGCGAGCCGACGTCACCTGGCATTACCGAGGCGGCCGCTGCACAAACATTGGTAGCCAGATTTAACGATCTCGAACATGTTGAATCACTTTGCACACAGTTTGGCGCTGACATCGCTTGCATTATTGTCGAACCGGTGGCGGGCAATATGAACTGCGTGCCACCGGTGCCAGGCTTTTTGCAAGGTTTGCGCAAACTCTGCGACAGGTATGACATCGTACTGATCTTCGACGAAGTGATGACCGGCTTTCGGGTAGCTCTCGGCGGGGCACAAGCCTTGTTTGACATAAAACCCGATCTAACTACCTTGGGCAAAGTGATAGGCGGTGGTTTACCCGTAGGCGCATTTGGCGGGCGACGCGAAATTATGCAACAACTGGCGCCCAGCGGTCCGGTTTATCAGGCCGGCACTCTGTCCGGCAACCCGTTGGCGATGGCTGCAGGACTAGCAACGTTGAATCTGGTGCAACAAGAGAATTTCTTCATTCAGCTAACCGAACGAGCACAGCAGCTAATCGCCGGCCTGCGGCGAGCGGCAGACGATGCGAATATTCCATTTTGCACCAATCAAGTCGGCGGTATGTTCGGTTTGTTCTTTACCGACGCCGCAACGGTTAGCAGTTTCGAAGATGCGATGGCTTGCGATGTGCCGCGTTTCCAGGCTTTCTTTCACGGCATGCTGGAAGCAGGTGTCTATCTGGCTCCATCTGCGTACGAGACAGGTTTTATATCGGCTGCGCACAATGTCACAGAAATTGAGGCCACCATTGCCATCGCCGCGCGGGTGTTTTCTTCGTTGAGCAAGTAGAATCTGCGCTCAACTGGAGAGACACCAAATGAAATCTCCGCTATGGATTCCGCCAGCGACACTGTTGCTAAGTCTTGCACCGCTCAGTATTGCGTCAGACTTTGGTCTGTTCGCCGGTTGGCACAGCTGGCAGCAGGACTACAGCGGTGATGTGAATTCGGTCGAGAGCACGATCAACATCGACCTCGAGTCAGATTTGGGTTTCGATGACGAACGCAACAACGTGTTCTATGCGGCGGTGGAACATCCACTGCCGGTATTACCCAATTTCAAAGTGCAGCGTACTGAAATGGAGATCAGCCGCGACAGCACGCTGCAGCGAGAAATCGAGTTTAACAGCACGACTTTTCCGGCTGGTGAGAACATTTTTACTAATGTCGACTTGTCGCATACCGATATCACGGCTTATTGGCAGCCGCTACAGAACTGGGTGACTCTCGGCGTGGGCTTTACGGTGCGCCTTTACGACAGCAGAATTTCCATTGAATCGCGAACCAATACCGGTCTGCGGGCCAAAGAAGAATTGGAACAACGACTGCCGATGGCATATGGCAAGGCACTGGTGGAGATTCCCAATACAAATTTCAGCATCGGCGCAGAATTGCAAGGCGTTGGCTACGATGGCAGCAATCTCATCGATACTCAGCTGCAAGTCGCCTATGAGTCAATATTTGGCTTCGGTGCGGCATTGGGCTGGCGCAGCTTTCGGCTAGATCTGGAAGACATCGACGATATCGACGCGGACATCGAGGTTTCCGGTGTATATTTTGGCATCACATACAATTTCTGAAATGAGATCGTGCGTAACAATTTACCACCAAACATCCGTATCGGCCTCGCCTTAGGCAGCGGTTCCGCCCGCGGCATGGCGCACATTGGCGTGATCCGCGCGTTGCAGAAATACAATCTGCAACCGGACATTATTTGTGGCTCATCCGTGGGCGCACTGATGGGCGCCGCCGCCGCGCACGGTTGTCTGGACAAAATCGCCACTTGGCTAAGCGAAATGAGTACGCTAGACCTGGTACGCTACCTTGACATCAGCTTGCTGTCAGGCAGCGGCGTCGCTGACGGTGAGCGCTTGTTGCAGTTCTTGCGTGCTGAATTCGGCGATCCGAATATCGAAGACCTGGCACTACCGTTCGCTGCGGTCGCGACCGAGCTGCAAACAGGCCGCGAAGTCTGGCTCCAACAAGGCTCGGTTTGGGACGCGGCGCGCGCCTCCATGGCGCTGCCCGGCATGTTGACCCCGGTTCTAAAAGACGGGCGCTGGCTGGTCGATGGCGGCCTAGTCAACCCGGTGCCGGTATCAGTCTGCCGCGCTCTGGGCGCCGACGTGATTATCGCCGTCAACCTGAATAGCGATTTGGTCAGCCGGCAATTCGCGCTGCATCAAAACCCCTCCGCTACCGACCAGCCTGAGGATATTACTCCTGCGCCTGTACTAACTGAGGGTACGGCCAATAACGAAACGCAGAACTTATTTGCAAAACTGTCTGTCAGTATCAAGGAGCGAGCCAGCCCTTTGATCGAGCAGTGGATGAGCCCCAGCGAAGAAACGCCCGGCTTGTTTGGCGTGGTCGCCAGTTCGATCAATATCATGCAAGACCGTATTACGCGCAGCCGGTTAGCGGGAGAGCCAGCCGATATCGTGTTGACCCCACGCTTGAACGACGTTGGTATGCTGGAATTCAGCCGCGCCAAAGACGTAATCAAAGAGGGCGAACAATGCGTGGCGCGCATGCATTCACTTATCGAGCATCGACTCGGCAGATCAACTCAGCGCGATGCTTGATACAGCAGATTCATGCCCTGTGAATGACAGGCGATAAGCTCGCCATTTAGCGGTTCACATTCTCGCCAGTCGGGCGGTCGCGCAGGCGTGCGCTGCGAGACACCAATGTTTTTCTTGTCTTGTTTTAAGAATTCAAACATGGTGCGAAAGCGTTCGACGAAATCGGTGCCGTTACGCTGATGCTCGTAGTAAGTATGCGCAAAAGCACTATAGCTGAATGTGGAACCCGCCAAACCAATGCTGATCATTTTATGCAGATACTGCACATAGGCCTCGAGCAAATAACTGGCTTCATCCTTGATCGCGACGGGTGAGCTGAATAGTAGACGATTCGAACTACTAAGCGCCTCCGGGCGAATGCCGTTGTTCGACCGATTCGTTAAACGTCGAAAAATACGGCTGCCGCAGCGTATGCTGTCGATTGCCGTGTTGCAGCGGACGCTGGCCACTGTCGCTTCTGCTCGCGGCGGCGTAACGGGTCGATCGAGTGTTTTTCTTGCCGCACGGACTGGCGAACTCTTGCCTGGCGGCGGCAAGTCGATTCCGAGTTTGCTCGCCGGTTTGCGCAACAGCAAATACTGCATGTTCTGCGGATTGCGGCGAAAATCGCTCAAACTCGGTAGGTTACGCCCGTGGGGCGATTGCTTCACCCGGCAAAATGCCGTCTCATACTTTGCATCTGTGTGCGGCTTACAGGCCATATCGGCAAAGCCCTGCTCGCTGAAGAAGCCGAACAGCACTAGCAGCGTCGCCCAACGATATCGAAGGCAGGCGTGGACAATTCGGTTTTGCATCCGTGGATCAGCTGGCGGCCGCCAACACCTTTTCCAGGCGCTCAACGGCCTGTTCAAGTTGCGACATGCCGGTGGTAAACGAAAAGCGGATATGCTCATTGGCGCGATAGCTACCGAAATCGGCGCCTGGTGTCAGAGCAACGCCGTGTTGTTCTAACAAATCCAAACAAAACTGCCGGCTATCATTGGTAAAGCGGCTAGCATCAGCGTACAAATAAAATGCACCAGCCGGCGTATTCGGAATGACGAAACCGAGGCGACGCAATTCCGGTAACAAAAAGTTACGGCGCTCGGCAAAAATGTCGCGGCGTTGTTCAAGAATTTCCAGCGTTTGTGGTTCGAACGCCGCAAGTGCAGCGTGCTGCCCCATGGTCGACATGGAAATAAATAGATTCTGCGCCAGTTTTTCCAATTCAGGCACTACGTTCTCAGGCGCAACCAACCAACCCAACCGCCAGCCGGTCATGCCGAAGAATTTCGAAAAACTATTAATCACAAACGCGTCGTTGCTGATCTGCAAAATCGACGGCGCTTCTATGCCGTAGGTCAGGCCATGATAAATTTCATCCACAATCAGGGCGCCACCGCGTTGGTCAATCAGTTGCTTAAGCTCGCTTAGCTCTTCAAAATTTAAAATCTCGCCAGTAGGATTCGCCGGTGATCCCACCAGCGCGCCTACCGTGTTGGCAGACCAATTCTGCTCGGCAACTGCGGCGGTTAACTGATAGCGCTGCTCGGGCCCTACCGGCACTAGCTGGGCGTCGCCATTAAATAAGCGCAGGAAATTCCTATTACACGGATAACCGGGATCGGCCAGCAGCATGGTGTCACCCGGATCGATCAACAAGGCCGCAACCAATAGCAGTGCACCGGACGCCCCCGGCGTCACCAGAATACGCTCCGCCGAGATATCCAATCCACGATGTTGCTGATAAAACGCTGCAATCGCCTGCCGCAACTCGGGAATGCCCGCCGCCTCTGAATAATGTGTGGCGCCAGCTGCAAGTGCGCGCCGCCCGGCTTCAACAATGGGTTGCGCCGTTGCAAAATCCGGCTCGCCGGCCTCCATGTGTAAGATGTCACGACCCTGGGTTTGCAGCTCGCGCGCCCGCTTCAGAACTTCAACTACTCGAAACGGATCAATGCCGCTCAAACGCTGCGCTATTTTGACCACCTTGACTCCCTTGATATTTAACTACAATTCTAGCTCAATTCGACTCTAAAACTTTCATTTATCAGCACCTGCAATTCGGGCTAGCGTAATGCAGCACAATCTGGTAATTTCTCCGCCCTCAATTAAAGACGCCACCAAAGTAGACACTATTTCTACCACAAGATCGCACGAACAGGGGCTATCAAATGGCAACTAAAACCAGTAAGCCGAAAACTGCCAAGGCAAAAGCAACCACCAAAGCTAAGGCCAGCCGAAAGAGCGCAAAACCGGCAAAAAAGGCCGCGAAAGCACCCACGAAGAAGGCGAAAACTCGCACTGCCAGCAAAACAGCGGCGGCGAAGAAAAAAACCGCTAGCAAAAAAGCACCCGCAAAAAAGACCGCGGCAGCAAAACCCAAGGCGGCGGCTAAAAAGGCTGCACCGGCAAAAAAAGCGGCACCAAAACGCAAACCGGCGACAACTAAGAAGGCCGCGGTAAAACCCACTGTTGCGGCAAAAAAACCGCGCGCGGCGCGCGCCAAGCCCAAGGCGTCGAAAAGCAAGCGCAAGGCGGCGCGCCCATCTGCAGCCGCCGGCAATAGTCAACTGACAAGTTTCGAACCATACACCGAAACTATCACCGAAGATTACATGAACGAAGCCCAACATCAGCATTTTCGGGATATCTTAAACGCCTGGAAAGCCGAGCTGATGGAAGAAGTTGACCGCACAGTGAGCCATATGAAAGACGAAGCGGCCAACTTCCCCGACCCAGCAGATCGCGCCAGCCAAGAGGAAGAGTTTAGCCTTGAATTACGCACCCGCGATAGGGAGCGAAAGCTGATTAAAAAAATTGATAGCACGCTGGAGCTGATCGACCAGGATGAGTATGGGTTCTGTGAAGCCTGCGGCGTCGAAATCGGCATTCGCCGACTGGAGGCCAGGCCAACTGCAACCCTATGCATCGATTGCAAAACGCTGGACGAAATCAAGGAGCGCCAGGTTCGCGGTTAGTCGTCATATACGAGTATAAGCCACTTACCTGCACGCCTTGCTTAGTGCGCATTAGCTAATCAAGCCCGCTAGTCATGAGCGCTTATGTGGGCCGCTTTGCCCCCTCTCCAACCGGCCCATTACATATGGGTTCTTTGATTTGCGCCGTCGCCAGTTACCTCGACGCCAAAGCTCAACAAGGCCAATGGCTGCTGCGTATCGAAGACATTGACCCACCGCGTGAAATCGATGGCGCCAGCGAATCTTTCTTGCGCGATCTGCAACAACACGGTCTCCAATGGGATGGCGATGTCATGTGGCAAAGCCAGCGTGCGCCGCAATACGAGCAAGCCCTGCAGCGTTTGTGTGACACGGCAAAGGTTTACGCCTGCGATTGTTCGCGCCAAAGCCTACGCGAATTTGGTAGCGTTTATCCTGGGGTGTGTCGAGAGCGTGGCTTGCCAGACTCGCGCGGATTCGCGCTGCGTATTGCCGTTGATGAACACCCGCTTAGATTCGACGATTTAATCCAGGGCCAGCAGGAACAACGACTCGACCAGGAAGTTGGCGACTTCATCATCCGGCGTAAAGACAGGTTGTATGCTTATCAACTCGCCGTGGCAGTCGATGACGCCGCGCAAGGCATAACCCACGTGTTGCGCGGCAGCGATTTGCTAGATTCAACCGGTCGCCAGCTTTACCTGCAGCAGTTGCTCGGCTACCCAAGCCCGACGTATGCGCATATCCCTGTATTACTCAATGCGAGCGGCAGTAAATACAGCAAACAAACCTTTGCTGCTTCGGTTGGCGGCGACGACGCCCGCGATAACTTATTGGCCGCGCTGCGCTTTCTGGAGCAGCCCATGCCGCCCACTGCGCTAGGCCAACGAGTCGGCGGCATTCTGGACTGGGCTTGCGAGCATTGGCAGATCCAGCGTGTACCCGCCAGCTTGGCAGTGTCAGACGCGGTTTTAAGCACCTAGTGTCCTGTTTCGGATCAAGCGTACATACAAAAGCTCATAGTTCGCGTTCCATATGGCGCAGTTTGCAGGGTATGTCGGCCACCTTTCCAAGAACTGCACAAACAGTAGGCGCGTTAGGCGACGCCGGAGAGCTCGAACTATGTGCTTCCCTTCGAACGAGCCGCCAAGGGGCCATCAACTTCGTCACCTAAAGCGCCTACTGCTGGTGCGCTTTTTCGACGTAGGCCTACTATGTCAGCAAAAACGCGTCTCGCTGCTAACCCCTTGGCGGCTTGCTGTATGTACGCTTGATCCGAAACAGGACACTAGCAAACTCTTTACATTTTCGCGGCAGCCTGCTTACTATGCCGCTGACTTTGTAGACGGAGCTTCGTCCATACACATGTATATCCAGCGCCTCCTTTTACTGCTAGCAATATTATTCGCCGTATTCGCGCCTACGGTCGAAAGCTGGGTCATTGGCGGGACCAGCGCGTGGTACCGGCCTTTTATTCTCTGGTTTTTAATCATTTTTATGATTTATCTAAGTCAACGGCCGTCACCACCACGATGATCTTTAGCTTAGGCGAGCTGTTTGCCATCGGTTTCATCTACCTGTCGATGTTGTTTGGCATTGCCTACATCGCCGATAAGGGCTGGATACCAGATCGTGTTGTTCGTCATCCGGTGGTATTTATTCTTTCGCTCGGTGTTATCGCCAGCGCCTGGGCATTTTATGGAATGGTTGGGGTGGCCTGGCAGTACGGCTACGGATTTTTAGCCTATTTTTTTGGTGTATCCGGTCTGTTTCTATTTGCGCCATTGATTATCGTGCCGTTGTTGCGCATATCGCGGATCTATCAGCTCAAATCACTCGCCGACTTGTTGGCATTCCGTTATCGCAGTCATTGGGTCGGCGTGATCGTCACTATTTTTATGGTGGTCGCAATGTTGCCCTTACTCGCGCTGCAAATAGCTGCTGTATCAGACACGGTGCATATTCTTACCCAACAAGGAAGTGAAGTACTCTCGCCCGCCAACCGCCAAACCGGTCTCGCATTCGCGTTTTGCTGCATTATCACGCTTTTTACGGTGTTGTTTGGCACTCGCCATCTGGCCGCGCGCGAGCGCCACAATGGCCTCATTTGTGCGATCGCTTTTGAATCATTGAGCAAACTGATGGTGTTGATGGTGCTTGGCAGCGTCGTGTTTTTCAGGGTTTTTGGTGGGCCGGATGGCGTCGGGAACTGGCTGACCAACAACGCCGATAAGCTGACAGCATTGAGCTCATCACTGCAGAGCCAGGAGGCACGCGGCCTGTTACTCATTTTCTTCACCGCCGCCGTGGGCATGCCGCATCTATTTCATATGCTATTTGCGGAGCGACCCAACCGGCGCGCCCTTCGGGCAGCAAGCTGGGGTTTTCCATTGTTTTTGTTGCTCCTCAGCATGCCTATATTGCCTATTTTGTGGGGCGGCATAAAGCTCCACAGTCCGCTTCCAGTGCAGTATTTCTCGCTCGGTATTGGCCTCAGCCTGGAGTCCCCATACCTGGCGATTCTCGCTTTTGTGGGCGGCTTGTCGGCGGCCAGCGGCACCATTATTGTGTGTACTATCGCATTAGCCTCGATGTCTCTGAATCACATTCTGCTGGCAGTTTACCAGCCGGATACCGACCGCGATATTTATCGCTGGTTGCAATGGACTCGGCGATTGCTGATAACGGCAATTATTTTGATGTCGTATCTCTTCTTTCGCATTGTCGGTGACCAGGCGCTGGCAGATCTGGGCATTGCCGCTTTCAGTGCAGTGCTGCAATTTACGCCCGGCATACTAGCCATTTTGTATTGGCCAAACGCCAATCGAAATGGCTTTATTGCAGGCTTGTGCGGCGGTATGAGTGTATGGATTTTCCTGGTGTTGTTGCCCCTTCTAATGCCGGGACATCTTCGCGATATCGAACTATTAATCGGCAGTGCCGCGCCTGACACCACCATTTGGCAAATCGCCACGATCACCTCCTTAGGCCTCAATGTATTTTTGTTCGTGCTGGTATCTATGGCGAGCAAGACTAGCGAGGAAGAGCGTGCCGCGGCCGAGATATGTTCTACCGACGATTTGCGTCGACCCATTCGCCAGGGTTTGGATGTGAACTCGCCAACGGAAATGAAAAGTCGACTGGTCCAATCGCTGGGCAAAACTACCGCTCAGCGCGAAGTCGATAACGCGCTTTTAGAACTAGGTCTGAGCGATACTGAAAGCCGTCCTTATGCGTTGCGACGCTTGCGGGATCAAGTCGAAGCCAATCTGTCGGGTTTGTTCGGGCCGTCAATTGCGCACGATATTGTCAATCGCCTACTACCCTACACCCAACCGGCAGCGGGTCTGCGCACCGAAGACATTTACTACATCGAGAGCAATCTTGAAGTCAATCAGGAGATGCTCACTGGCCTGGCCGCCGAGCTCGATGGCTTACGCCGTTATCACCGCGAGACATTGCAGAACCTGCCAATCGGCGTTTGCACATTGGGTGCGGATAAGGAAATTATCATGTGGAACCGAACGATGGAGGAGCTGACCGGAATTGAGTCCAACGCCGTGCTCGGCTCCTCGCTGGCAACGTTGGACGAGCCGTGGCAAAACGTTATTGCGGAATTTTCCGAGGTGTCTGTGGCACACCGCTACAAGCAACATATTATCGTCAACGGCACCGGTCGCTGGATCAGCCTGCATAAAACGCAAAGCGTGGGCACCGACCAAACCATACTGATCGAGGACCTCACTGAGACCCAACTGCTAGAGCACGAACTGGCGCATAGTGAACGCCTTGCATCGGTGGGCAGACTCGCAGCCGGCGTAGCGCATGAGATCGGCAATCCCATTACCGGTATCGCCTGCCTGGCGCAAAATCTGCGTTACGAAGAATCGACGCATGATATTCAGGAAACTAGCTCTGAAATTTTACGTCAAACCGATCGTATCACCAAAATTGTGCAATCGCTGGTTAACTTTGCACACGCCGGCAATCATTCTGGCAAGCAGGCGTTTAGACCGGTGGGTATCGCGACTTGCGCGAGCGATGCAATCGATTTGTTGCGGCTTAACAAGCATGCCAGGGAGGTTCAATTCGAACAACATTGCGCCGCAAATTTGTATGTGCTAGGCGATGCACAGCGACTGTTACAAGTGTTTGTCAACCTACTCAGCAACGCCAGGGACGCCAGTGCGACGGGGGGGCGTGTCATTGTCGAGGCGAACGAAAGAATGGAGACCATAGAAATAGAGGTGCGCGATCAGGGCAGCGGTATAACACCGGATGTACTGGAACAAATATACGATCCTTTTTTTACCACCAAGGAGCCCGGCGAAGGCACCGGCCTGGGCTTAACGCTGGTGTATAGCATCGTTGAAGATCATGATGGGCAAATGCTCATTCAAAGCCCGATAGAAATTGACGGCGAAGCGTGGACTCGCGTATGCATTAGAATACCGAAGTGCAGCGCGCTACAATTAGCAGACTTCGAAGCTGGAATTGCAACACATTGAAGAAGTACTGCTGTTTACCTGCTGGCAATTTTTGCAGACCACTATAAACTAGGTAGTGTAACGTAGTAACGCCAATGGGTTTTATGAATCATATTTTGCTGGTCGAAGACGAAGCTGTTATCCGCACGGCGCTTAAGCGCCTGCTGGAACGCAATAGTTACAAAGTGGCCGAGGCGGCATCGGTAAGCGAATCCATCGAAAAGCACGACCTAAACACGTTCAATTTGATTATCAGCGATTTGCGTTTGCCAGGTGCTCCCGGCACCGATTTGATTCAGGCCGCAAACAATACGCCGGTGTTGATCATGACCAGTTATGCCAGCCTGCGATCAGCGGTTGACTCCATGAAAATGGGGGCGGTCGACTATATCGCCAAACCGTTTGATCACGACGAAATGTTGCAATCGGTGCAGCGCATTATCAGCCAAAGCGGTCACCAGCTCGGTGCGCAACTGGGTTCTGGCGGCACACGCATCACCGGAATGATTGGTCAGTGCGCCGAAATGAACGAGCTTATTCAGAGCATCCATAAAATAGCGCCAACCGAAAGCACCGTGTTAATTCAAGGTGAAACAGGCACCGGTAAAGAGTTGGTGGCGAAGGCAATCCATGCGGAAAGCCGGCGCGCCGATCAGCCACTCATTAGCGTTAACTGTGCAGCCATCCCCGAAACTCTGATCGAGTCTGAGCTGTTCGGCTATGAGAAGGGGGCATTCACCGGCGCCAACACCAACCGCATTGGCCTGATAGAAGCGGCAGATGGCGGCACCTTATTTTTAGACGAAATTGGCGAACTGCCACTGGAAGCGCAAGCGCGTCTGCTACGCGTTCTGCAGGAAGGGGAAATTCGCCGCATCGGTTCGACCCAGTCGACTAGCGTGAATGTAAGGCTGGTCAGCGCAACGCACCGCAATTTAAGCGCGCTGGCAAAAGAAGGCGAGTTTCGCCAAGACTTATTTTACCGCATCAATGTACTGCACCTCACTTTGCCTCCGCTGCGTGAGCGGGGCAGAGATATTCTCAATATTGCCGAAGCGGTTATTCAGTCGAAATGCGAAGAGTTGGGGCACGCGCCCGTCAGCTTAATGGCCGAAGCAGTGCAAGCTATTACAACCTATGATTGGCCAGGCAATGTACGCGAACTGGAAAATGCGCTTGAACGTGCCATTGTGTTGTGCGAAGACGACCAAATCGGCCTTGATTTACTCGATATTGATCATGACCTGGTGAGCATTGACCAGATTCAAGACGACCCAATACAGCCCGTAAGGCAGGGCATTGTAGTCGCGAAGAACAACGATCCCAACGAAGATCTATCGTTGGAAGATTATTTCCAGCGCTTTGTGCTGGAACATCAAGACCACATGAGCGAAACCGAATTGGCAAAAAAGCTCGGCGTCAGCCGCAAGTGTTTGTGGGAACGACGCCAGCGTTTTGGTATTCCACGAGTCAAGTCGAGCATCCCGTCCAAAGAAGCACAGAGCAAATTAGCTTAGCGTTCCTTCAAGGTGTTTGAGCAGTAACGCATTGCATATAGCTGGTTGTTACGAGCCGCAAACCAAAGGTAACAACAGCGGGGTGCATTAGTAACAAATTTTTGACACTTTTGTGATTATTCGCCAGCATAAAAACTTATGTGTATGAAAAATAAGATTATTATTCAACTGGCATGACACCTGCTCTCTCTTCCAGCAAATAATTCAAACAAACAACAAAAATAATCTACATAATAATAATGAATAAGGCCTGGATGGGGGAAAACATTGTTTTCCCCATCACTACCCTCACTTTTCAAACCACTTTTTAAGCCAAGAAGCCCTGACCAGTAGCATCGAAGCGTTTTGCAGCGTGCGGTATGCTAAACTTCCGCGCCATAAAGATAGCCGACAAATGCCGGTCATGGAGTACTAGTTTGCAACGCTTAAAACGGCCCGCGCCGCAACACAGTTTATTTTGAAGCCGGCGAGTCCCGCACAACAAGCGGTCATAGAGTCCCGCATTAGCGCGCCTGAGATAGACACACAACTGCGCGAAATCTGCCCCCACGCGATTCAAATCGTTAACGAACTGCGCGAGCATGGTCATGATGCTTATATCGTCGGTGGTTGTATTCGCGATTTACTGATTGACCGCCGACCGAAAGACTTCGACGTAGCTACCGATGCCCATCCGCACGAGGTCAAAGCCCTCTTTCCTCGTTCGCGAATCGTTGGCCGGCGCTTTCAAATCGTGCATGTGCGCTTTGGGCGGGAAATTATCGAAGTCACCACATTTCGCGCCAGTCATGACACCGACAGCGCACGACCACAGCATTCTAAACAAACCGAATCGGGCATGCTAATACGCGATAATGTATACGGTGATATTGCACAGGACGCCGACCGCCGCGACTTCACCGTCAATGCGCTCTATTTTGATCCTGCGGATGCCAGCATCGTCGACTATGTCGGCGGCATGACCGACCTGAAACAGAAAACGTTGCGCACTATAGGCGAACCGTTGCGCCGTTACCAGGAAGACCCGGTTAGAATGCTGCGCGCCGCACGCTTTGCTGCGAAACTCAAATTCGATTTGCACCCGGAAACGCAGGCGCCACTGCTCGAACAAGGCCACTTGCTGTTACAGATAGCGCCGGCACGGATGTTTGATGAAGTTTTGAAATTGTTCCTCGGTGGCTACGCGCTGGCCAGCCTGGAGGCACTGCAGGAATTTCAATTGTTTCAATTCCTTTTTCCTGCAACCGGCGAATGCTTGCGGCACAACCAGGAGTTTGCTGTTAGCCTGCTAGAACATACGATGCGTAACACCGACGCTCGCATTGCGATTGGCAAACCGGTAACGCCGGCATTTTTGTTTGCCGCCTTACTTTGGCCCACAGTCAGTCATGAGGCGAAACGCTTGCGTAGCGAAGGTCTTCCCGATCACGAAGCGCTGCAACAAGCGGCGCAGATAACCCTAACGCGCCAGGTAGAGCACACCACAATTCCAAAACGGTTTTCTATTCCGATGCGGGAAATCTGGGAACTGCAGGCACGCCTGCACATCAATCACGGCAAGCGCGCCAAAACGCTGCGCGCGAACCCACGTTTCCGCGCCGCCTACGATTTTATTCTGCTGCGCGAACAATCGGGCGAGGAGCTGAATGGTTTGGGGCAATGGTGGACCGAGTATCAGGAACAGAACCCGGTAGACGAGACCGCGGCGCGCCCCTCTTTCACCAAGCGCAAGCCACGCCGCCGCAGGCGATAGTGCCCCTTCCAGGTGACAATGACGCCTTCAGCTTGTGTGTCTGCGTTCGCGGCAAGACGCTTTTCTGAAGGCATAGTAGGCCCTACGTCGAGGGAAAGCAACGCTGGTGCGGGCGCAGACAGGCAAGCCCGAAGGGAACCCCACAGAACTCCCCCTGCGGCGTTGCGTCCGCTTGACGTAGGACCAACTATGTCTGCACGAACGCGTCTAGCAGGGAAAGCTCTGTGGGGTTCTGAAGGCGTCATTGTCACCTGGAAGGGGCACTCGGATGGCTAGCAATCAACCGGCTTATATTGGGCTGGGAAGCAATCTCAACAACCCAATCGAGCAACTAAAACAAGCTCTTGAAGCACTGGAAGGTCTAGATGGTTGTGCAATTGAGCAGTGCTCACCACTGTACTGGAGCACCGCAGTTGGCCCAGGCGAGCAACCCGACTATCTTAATGGTGTGGTGCATCTACAGACGCGACTAAGCCCGCAGGCTTTGTTAAACGCATTACGAAATATAGAAGATGCACAAGGACGCACCCGCGAGATACGCTGGGGTGCACGTACTCTGGACCTCGACCTGTTACTGTACGATGATCTCGTTATCAACAGCAAAGAGCTGACCATTCCGCACCCGCACTTGCACAAACGCAATTTTGTTGTATATCCTCTTTACGATATTGCTCCCATGCTGCGATTACCCGATGGACGAGCGTTGAGCGAGTTGGTGAATCAGCTGCCTAGCACGGGTCTGCGACCCTTGACCGACGATTTATGAAATATGTCGACAAAAACGATGCAAACCTGCACAACAATAGCCGACCTTAGGGCCGCCGTCAGGGCACAGAAAGATGCCGGACAAAGCATCGCGTTTGTACCCACCATGGGCAACCTACACGAGGGGCATTTAGACCTGGTGCGCCGAGCCCGCGAAATCAGTAGTTGCGTGGTAGCTAGTATATTCGTCAACCCTTTGCAGTTTGGCCCACAAGAAGACTTGGCCAGTTATCCGCGCACGCTTGAGGCCGATCAGATCAGCTTGGCTGCGGAGGGGGTAGCCTTGCTGTTCACTCCGACCGTGGAAGAAATGTACCCGCAAGGACAGGAGAGCCAAACCATCGTTAGCGTGCCCAACCTGGCCGACATGCTATGCGGTGCTCATCGCCCGGGCCACTTTACCGGTGTTACTACCGTGGTAAGCAAACTGTTTAATATTGTAGCGCCGGATTACGCGGTGTTCGGCGAGAAGGACTTTCAGCAATTAACCATTATCCGCCGCATGTGCTTAGACTTGAGCTTGCCGGTTGAAATCGTCGGAGTGCCCACGGCGCGCGCCGCGGATGGTTTGGCGCTGAGTTCGCGCAATAACTATCTAGGTGCAGATGAGCGCAATATAGCGCCTACGCTGCGCGCAACTTTGTTAGAACTGAAAGACAAGTTAGCGCAACGGCTCGAGACAATCGAAGCGTTGGAGAAAGAAGGAGAAGCGAGCTTAACACGCGCCGGATTTAAGCCCGACTATCTTGCCATACGTGACGCCCAGACATTAGGAACAGTCGGCGAAAACAGCGGCGAAGCTGTTGTTTTAGCCGCTGCTTTACTAGGTAAGACGCGATTAATAGACAACGTGACTGTGGTACTCGCCAAATCAGAAACTTAGCTGTCAGCGCAACCACACTTCCCGCCACTGCTGGCGAGGAGTGAGTCATACCTCTTTACTCCGCCGTAGCTTCTGCCGCGTCTTCGTTGATCGCCTTCATGCTCAGCTTAATACGGCCTCGAGCATCCACATCCAGTACCTTAACTTTTATTTCCTGACCCTCTGATAACACATCGGTCACTTTTTCGATGCGCTCATCGGCGATCTGGGAGATATGGACCAGGCCGTCTTTCCCGGGCAGTATCGTTACGAACGCGCCGAAATCGACAATACGGGCCACTTTACCCGTGTAGATTGCCCCAACTTCGGCTTCGGCGGTAATCGTCTCTATCATCGCGACCGCGGCGTTCATTGCGGTTTTGTCGGCGGCAAATATTTTGATGCTGCCATCGTCTTCGATATCAACCGACGCGCCGGTTTCTTCGGTGATGCTACGAATAGTCGCACCACCTTTACCGATCACATCACGAATCTTGTCGGAGTCTATTTTCATGGTCGACATGCTTGGCGCATTATCCGACAGCTCGCTACGTGATGCCGGCAACACGGCATTCATCTGCGCCAAAATATGCAGCCGTGCTTCCAGTGCTTGCTGCAGGGCAGCCTCCATAATCTGCTCGGTGATGCCTTCAATTTTGATATCCATCTGCAGCGCGGTGACGCCTTTGGCGGTGCCGGCTACTTTAAAGTCCATATCGCCCAGATGATCTTCATCACCGAGGATATCGGTAAGCACGGCAAATTTGTTCTGGTCTTTCACCAGGCCCATGGCGATGCCGGCTACCGGTGCAGACAAGGGAACGCCCGCGTCCATCAATGCCAGGCTGGCGCCACAGACACTGGCCATGGAGCTGGAACCGTTTGACTCGGTGATTTCGGAAACTACCCGCAAGGTATATGGAAATTCGTCGCCTTTCGGTAGAACCGCTGCAATACCGCGGCGCGCCAATCGGCCGTGGCCAACCTCACGCCGGCCGGTAAAGCCGGGGCGGCCGCACTCACCCACCGAATACGGCGGAAAGTTGTAATGCAGCATAAACCCATCCCGGTGTTCACCTTCGAGTGCGTCGATAATTTGTGCGTCGCGCGTGGTGCCTAGTGTCGCCACGACGATGGCTTGCGTTTCGCCGCGGGTAAACAAGGCAGAGCCATGCACTTTGGGTAAAACACCGGTTTCAACAATGATAGGTCGCACTGTTTTGGCGTCGCGCCCGTCTATGCGTTTCTCGCCATTCACAATACGGCGGCGTACGATAGTTTTTTCAAGGGAGCCGAACGCTCCACGTATATCGTCTTCGGAAACACCGGCTTCTTCGTTCGCCA
>JBPCXM010000831.1:0-7316 GCA_051008535.1 Pseudomonadales bacterium
TATCACTCAATAATTTTAGCCACCACACCCGCACCCACCGTGCGGCCGCCTTCGCGGATCGCAAACCGTAAGCCGTCTTCCATCGCAATCGGCGCAATCAAGGTGACGTTCATCTGGATATTGTCACCTGGCATCACCATCTCAACGCCTTCCGGTAGTTCACACGCTCCCGTGACGTCGGTGGTTCGAAAGTAGAACTGCGGACGGTAGCCTTTGAAGAACGGCGTATGGCGACCGCCTTCGTCTTTACTTAATACGTACACTTCCGCTTCAAACTGCGTGTGCGGGTTGATCGATCCGGGCTTGGCCAATACTTGACCACGCTCCACTTCTTCACGCTTGGTGCCACGCAGCAGGACGCCGACGTTTTCACCAGCACGACCTTCATCCAGCAGCTTACGGAACATTTCAACACCGGTACAAGTGGTCTTCTCGGTGTCTTTGATTCCGACGATTTCTATTTCGTCGCCCACCTTGACGATACCGCGCTCTACCCGGCCAGTCACTACCGTGCCGCGACCCGAGATCGAGAATACGTCTTCGATCGGCATCAGGAACGGCTGATCAATGGCGCGTTCCGGTTCGGGGATGTATTCGTCCAGTGTTTCCACCAGCTTTTGCACCGATGGCATGCCAATGTCGGAGCTGTCGCCTTCCAGCGCTTTCAGCGCGGAGCCGATGATGATCGGCGTATCGTCGCCGGGAAATTCGTACTGGTCCAGCAGTTCACGCACTTCCATTTCGACCAGTTCCAGCAGTTCTTCGTCATCGACCATGTCGGCTTTGTTCATATAAACGACGATATACGGCACACCGACCTGGCGGGACAGCAGGATATGCTCGCGGGTTTGCGGCATAGGGCCATCAGCAGCACTCACGACCAGGATCGCACCGTCCATTTGCGCGGCACCGGTGATCATGTTTTTCACGTAGTCGGCGTGGCCCGGGCAATCGACGTGGGCGTAGTGGCGATTCGGCGAGTCGTATTCCACGTGCGATGTCGCGATCGTAATACCCCGTTCGCGTTCTTCCGGCGCATTATCGATCCCGTCGAACGCCACCGCTTCGCCACCAAACGCTTCCGCGCATACCCGCGTCAGCGCCGCCGTCAGTGTCGTTTTACCGTGGTCAACGTGACCAATCGTGCCCACATTCACATGCGGTTTCGTGCGTTCGAATTTTTCCTTTGACACGGTCTTTACCTCTTTTTCAAATAATTAAAGGAACAGCAATCGCTAATCGAAAGTGCGAAGACTACCCCGCCTTGCTTTTCGCGATGATTTCTTCGGCGATATTATTGGGCGCTTCTGCATATTTCAAGAATTCCATTGAATACGTCGCACGCCCCTGCGTGGCCGAGCGCAAATCAGTCGCATAACCAAACATTTCCGCCAACGGCACTTCGGCATTTACGGCTTTGCCTGCAGGGGTATCGTCCATGCCCTGAATCAGTCCACGACGGCGATTCAAGTCACCGACGACATCGCCCATGTTTTCCTCCGGCGTCACTACCTCAACTTTCATGACCGGCTCCAGCAACACCGCACCACCATATTTAGCGAGGTCTTTGGTCGCCAATGAACCGGCAATTTTAAACGCCATCTCACTGGAATCAACATCGTGGAAGGAGCCATCGTACAAACTGGCTTTGACACCCAGCAACGGATAGCCAGCAAGTACGCCATTTTGCAGTTGCTCTTCAATACCTTTGCCAACCGCTGGAATGTATTCTTTTGGAATGACACCGCCGACAATCTCATTGACGAATTCCAGCTCGTCGGCCGACTCTTCGAGATCGGTGGGTTCAAAGCGAATCCATACATGCCCGTATTGGCCACGACCACCCGACTGACGGACGAATTTGCCTTCGATTTCGCAAGTGTTCTTAATTGCTTCGCGATAGGCGACCTGCGGCTTGCCTATATTTGCTTCCACGCTGAATTCACGCCGCATACGATCGACCAATACATCGAGGTGCAACTCACCCATGCCGGAAATAATAGTCTGACCGCTTTCTTCGTCGGTATGCACACGGAACGATGGATCTTCCTGCGCCAGCTTGCTGAGCGCAATACCCATTTTTTCCTGGTCGGCCTTGGTTTTTGGCTCGACCGCCACTGATATCACCGGCTCGGGAAATTCCATACGCTCAAGCGTGATGACATTCTCTAAACTACACAATGTATCGCCGGTGGTAACATCTTTCAGCCCAACCGCTGCCGCTATATCGCCGGCCAGCACTTCCTTGATTTCCTCACGGTTGTTGGAATGCATTTGCACCATGCGGCCAACACGCTCTTTCTTGCTTTTCACGGGGTTGAATACAGTATCGCCACCGTTGAGTGTGCCGGAGTAGACGCGGAAGAACGTGAGTGTGCCAACGAACGGGTCGGTGGCGATTTTAAACGCCAGGGCTGAAAACGGTGCTTTATCATCCGCCGGCCGTGCTTCGACTGTTTCTTCGTCGTCGAGCGTGCCTTCGATCGCCTTCACATCGATAGGGGCCGGCATGAATTCGATCACACCATCCAACACCGCCTGCACGCCTTTGTTTTTAAAGGCTGAGCCGCCCAGTATGGGCACGATTTCGCTGCGCAGCGTGCGCAGGCGAATGCCTTCCTTTATTTCCTGTTCGCTGAGTTCGTTACCTTCCAGGTATTTTTCCATCAGCTCATCATGGCCTTCTGCAGCCGCCTCTACCAGATGCTCGCGCATGGCATCGCATTCATGCTGCATGTCGGCGGGAACATCCTCGTACTCGAAGGTCATGCCCTGATCGTCTTCACTCCAGATGATCGCCTTCATTTTGATCAGGTCGACGACGCCTTTAAATTTCTCTTCGGAGCCAATGGTCATCTGCAACGGCACGGGGTTTGCGCCCAGGCGCTCTTTCAGCTGATCAACTACCATCAAGAAATCAGCGCCAGCACGATCCATTTTGTTGACGAATACCATGCGCGGCACTTCGTAGCGGTTGGCCTGGCGCCATACCGTTTCCGTTTGTGGCTGCACGCCGGAGGAACCACACAACACGACCACCGCACCATCGAGCACGCGCAGGGAGCGCTCGACTTCAATGGTGAAATCCACGTGTCCCGGTGTGTCAATAATATTGATCCGGTGTTGATCGAACTGCGCTTCCATGCCTGACCAGAAGCAAGTGGTGGCGGCCGAGGTAATGGTGATACCGCGCTCCTGCTCTTGTTCCATCCAGTCCATTACCGCTGCACCGTCGTGAACCTCACCTATTTTATGGGACAACCCCGTGTAGAACAGCACGCGTTCCGTAGTAGTGGTTTTGCCCGCGTCTACGTGGGCGACAATACCAATATTACGATAGCGCGATATGGGGGTCTTACGTGCCACTGGGAAATTCCTCTTTGGGCATTAAGGCAATCATTACAAGCAGTTTTTCCGGTAATGTTTGCACTGACAACGGTGCTGCTAACAACGAAAAGTTAAGAGCGGCTAACTTAAAAGCGCCTCTTCCTAAAAACGATAATGCGAGAAGGCTTTGTTAGCGTCTGCCATACGATGCACATCTTCGCGTTTTTTCACCGCACTGCCGCGGCCTTGTGACGCATCAATGATCTCTCCAGCCAGCCGCTGCGGCATTGATTTTTCGCCGCGTGCGCGGGCGTATTCAACCATCCAGCGCATGGCCAGGGCATTACGCCGCGCCGGACGCACTTCAACCGGCACCTGGTAAGTTGCACCACCAACCCGGCGCGATTTAACCTCAACCGCAGGCGCGATGTTTTCCAACGCCAACTTAAAGGCTTCCAGCGGATCGGTACCGAGTTTTTGCTGCACGCTGTCTAGCGCGCCATACACGATGCGCTCTGCCAACGATTTTTTACCGCTGACCATCACGTGATTCATAAACTTGGCAAGGGTGACATCCCCAAATTTGGGGTCGGGGAGGATCTCGCGTTTCGCGACGACTCTTCTGCGTGGCATTTTGTAGCTCTCTCTTTTTCAGGGTTACCCAGGAACGTGTAATTATAGTCCTGGCCTTACTCCAGCTGCTAGGCTGGCATGTTATAGCTCAAGATTTCGGGCGCTTGGTTCCATATTTGGAGCGGCCCTGTTTACGGTCTGAGACGCCGGAGGTATCCAGGCTGCCGCGCACGGTGTGGTAACGCACACCCGGCAAATCCTTCACCCGGCCGCCGCGAATCAGCACAACGCTGTGTTCTTGCAGATTATGGCCTTCACCACCGATGTAAGAGCTAACTTCGTAACCATTGGTGAGTCGGACGCGACACACTTTGCGCAATGCGGAGTTTGGTTTCTTCGGCGTTGTTGTATAGACACGGGTGCAGACTCCGCGCCGTTGCGGACACGCCTGTAACGCTGGCACACCGCTTTTAGCCACTTTGCGTTTACGCGGCTTACGCACCAACTGATTAATTGTGGTCATTAACGACTCCGAGAAACTGACACGCATTTGGCTGGCGTGACATATGAACAAAAAACGGTGAAACGCCCAAAATTGGGAGGGCGCATTTTAAAGAGGCCGCTGGTTCGCGTCAAGGATATTCTGAGGGACTAAGTGTGGGATGGGCGCCCAAAGGGACGCCGCGATGCGGCAACGCCTGTTTAAAATAGAAAAGTAGCCATAATGCCAATGTGATCGCCGTCAACGTCCGGGCCGCGTAGCGGATTTTCGGGCTCGTATTCAATGCTGGTCCCGCGTAAGCCGATGGCGAAGAACGGGGTCACGCGGAAATCGTATTGCAGAACAAAGCCGGTTGCGTCCTCAAACTCGACACGGTCTTCGGGCAAAAAATCGATATCAACGTCGAATTCGGGGTCCAGGTGATGGGTCACCCCGACCCCGATGCGATGTCGGTATATCGAATAGAACGCCAGCAACTCCAGCGGCTTGCGCGAAAATTCGGTATCACCGTTGTCGGCGAAAATACCGTCGGTATGGTAACCAAGGGTAGCCTGTAATTGCAGTGGAGAATTATAGAATTGGTAGGCGGCACCAAGCGCAAAAGCAAACGATTCGCCTGCTCTTACGTCTTCATCCTCATCGCCGAAAAAATCATCATCTACCTCGACTTCGATCAATTCGTCACCACCGAAGGTCAATCCGAAGGAGCCGGCAAAGTTCCAGCCATTATGGTTATACACACGCTGCGCCGGTCGCAGGTCTTCGTGCGCCAATGCAAATTGACTGTATGGAAGGACGAGCAGCAAACTGGCGGAAATGATGTGTTTGAGCTTAAGCATACGACTAATCTCCTGCGGGCGTATTTTGCCGTTAGAAATAAGTATGGTTTTTTCCTATGAACCCAAGCTGAATCGCCAAGCGCTCAAAAACCCAGTAGCAATAATAATCGTTTAAATATTGAACACATGCAGCAATGGGTCGCCACTAGCGATTCGAATCGACTTGGAACGGTGTGTTACAAAACCATTTCAGCGGCTTTCCGCAATAAATCGATATCGCCATGAATCAATAGCGACGTCACCGGAGAATTTTTCCAATCCTGTAGTTTTTCCTGGATTCGCTCTTGCGGGCCGCAGAGCGAGATTTCGTCGGCGAATTCGCTAGGCACCATATTAATTGCCTCCTCGCGCCTGCCTTTGAAAAACAAATCTTGGATTTTTTCTGCCTCGGACTCAAAACCCATGCGCGCCATCAGTTCTTTATGGAAGTTGCGTTTCTTAGCCCCCATGCCGCCTATGTAAAAACCCAACATGGCTTTTACCGGATATAGGGATTCCTCCAAGTTGTCGTTAATCGACATCGTTACGATAGATGCGATTTCAAAACCTTCTTTCGCGTCTTTTAACTGATCGGCATAGACTTCCTGCCGATAGGGCGAGTAATACAGCGGCAGCCAGCCGTCGGCGATTTCGGCCGTCTGGGTCACGTTTTTCGGCCCTTCGGCGCCGATAAATATTGGCAAGTCTTTGCGCAAGGGGTGGGTAATCGGTTTCAATGGTTTACCTAGGCCCCAGGCACCAGGTCCGTTATAGGGCAGAGGGTAGTGTTCACCATCGTTGGTTACCGGTCCTTCTCTGCACATTACCTGACGAATTATGTCGACATATTCGCGTGTGCGCGCCAGTGGCTTGCTGAACGGTTGGCCATACCAGCCCTCTACCACCTGCGGGCCAGAGACACCGAGGCCAAGAATCATGCGCCCACCCGACATGTGATCGAGCGCCAGCGCCGCCATTGCGCAGGCTGTGGGCGTGCGCGCTGAAAGCTGCGCTACCGAGGTGCCGAGACGAATTCTTGATGTATGCGCGCCTATCCAGGCCAATGGGGTGAATACGTCATTGCCCCAGGATTCTGCCGTCCAAACCGAATCGAAATCAAGCTTTTCGGCCTCGACCGCCAATTCCACATGTTGAGGGTTATATAACGCGCCCCAATAACCTAACTGAAGGCCCAGTTTTAGATCTGCCATGGTGTAGTACCAAACAAGCTGTGTAGAAAATAAAGGCCGGGAGAGCCGAACAGCACCCCCCGGATTATCGACCGCTTAGGCGCCGTCGCTACTTAACGCTTCGGCCAAGGCAGCTTCTACGTCGCTGGCACTGACGCTTTCCTGCGATTGTTCCAGCATTTTTTGCCGCTTGCGTTCGGAGTGGTAGGTCAAACCCGTACCGGCTGGAATCAAACGACCAACCACGACGTTTTCTTTCAAACCGCGCAAGTTGTCAACCTTGCCGGTCACCGCAGCTTCGGTGAGTACACGTGTAGTTTCCTGGAATGATGCCGCCGAAATAAAGCTCTCGGTGGCCAGCGACGCCTTGGTAATACCAAGCAGCACGCGGTCATACTTGGCCGGGACTTTGTCTTCAGCTGCCAGGCGTTCGTTTTCTTCAAGCACACGGGTGAATTCGATTTGCTCGCCCTTGATCAGGCTAGAATCACCAGTAGAGGAGATTTCCACCTTGCGCAACATCTGCCGAACAATGACTTCAACGTGTTTATCGTTAATCTTCACGCCTTGCAAGCGATACACATCCTGAATCTCATTGGAAATATATTTCGCCAGCTCTTCTACCCCTTTCAAGCGCAAAATATCGTGCGGCGCCGGTGGACCTTCAGACACTACCTCGCCTTTCTCGACATGCTCACCTTCAAACACGGTGAGGGTACGCCATTTCGGAATCAGCACTTCGTAATGATCGCTGCCGTCAATGGGGTTCACTCCGTCGGCTGGTGTGATAACCAATCGACGCTTGCCTTTGGTCTCTTTGCCGAAGCTCACAGTGCCACTAATTTCCGCCAAAATGGCTGGCTCTTTCGGCTTGCGCGCTTCGAACAAATCAGCCACTCGAGGCAA
>JBPCXM010000832.1:0-18073 GCA_051008535.1 Pseudomonadales bacterium
GACCTGGAACGTGTGGAAGTGCTGCGCGGCCCGCAAGGTACCCTGTACGGGCGCAATACCACCTCTGGAGCGGTCAATTTTATCAATACTAAACCCACCGGTGAGTTTGGCCTGAAGCAAACCTTGAGCGCCGGTGATTTCGGTATTTTTCGCTCGGTGACCAACGTGAATTTGCCGGACGCCGGCGGGTTCAAGGCGAAACTGACCGCCGCTTTTTCTGATCGCGATGGCTGGGTGGAAAACGAAGGCGCGAATGAAGTCCCACCCGACGAATACGAAGATTATTACAGTGAAGACAAAGAGGGGTATCGCATCGCCCTGCGTTTCGATGGTATCGATGGTTTAGTCGTAGACTACTCCTACGACTATTCAGATATGACCACCGGTGCACCCTACTTTCAATACTCCGGCCCAACTGGCGGCGTTGATGCCGCGTTTATGCCTATCACCAGCAGTTTTACCGACCGCCTGGAGGAAACCCGTACTCCCACTGGCGGTACTCGCTTTGCGTACTATTTGCCGCCTGCCGAAACGGAAGTCACTGGGCATAACCTGACTATTAGTTATGAGCTTAGCGACAACTTGACGATTAAGTCGATCACCGGATTTCGCGAGTTTGATGATAGCGCATCGACAAACTTCTCCCAATCCTTTGGCGATGCAGGCAATTTCGAAGTCAATACTGACACCGATCACGAGCAGCTGTCACAGGAATTGCAGTTGCTCGGCAACTACGAGCGCATCAATTTTGTGGCTGGTTTGTATTATCTGGAAGAAGATGCAGATCAAACCGAACGCCAGTTTCTGAATCGCAGCACCGTCGATAGCACGGGTATCTTCGCGCTGGATTTGACCAGCACACCTGCCCCCACACCGTGTAGCATTTTCGGTCAGGGCGGTAACGGTGCCGGCGGTCTTGCACCACCATGTGTTGCGCCTTTCACTGCAACCTTCCCGCTATTCCTGGGTGAATATGCGTTCGACAGTGACGTGGAATCTACCGCCGTATTTGGCCAGGCCACCTGGAATCCGGACATGCTGGAGGACCGGCTGGACCTCACCCTGGGTTTGCGCTATACCGAAGACGATCGCTCATCCGAGCGTACCAACGATGGCTGGGCTTTTAACAGCTTTGCACCTGGCGCTTCGGAGTCGGATCTAGACGAACTCGATTGGTCTGTGGTCGCTGATTACCGTTTTACAGACACTATTTCTACCTATGTCAAAGCGGCAACCGCATTTCGCTCGGGCGGCTCAGGCCGCAATAGTTTGGACTATAACCAGGCCTTCGACGAAGAGACCTTAATCTCTTACGAACTAGGCTGGAAATTGGAGCTTGCCAATCGCCAGTTGCGTTTGAACGGTGCAATTTTTCGCATGGAGATTGAAGATATTATCCTCGACAATCTGCCCGACCCCGTTAACAACCCGCAATTCGTTAACGTTTTCAACTCCGGCGAGGCAGAGATTACCGGGCTGGAGCTGGATATTCTAGCGGCCGTTACTGAAAACTTTACGCTGGGATTTAACTATGCTTATCTCGATCACGAAATCCAGGATGCGATTTTCCCAGACGGCTCTGACCGGACCGATTTCACAGAACTGGTATGGGCGCCGGAGCACGCCTACAGTGTGGTCGCGGACTACGGCATTCCACTGGATTTCGGCTTGCTGAACTTACACCTCGATTATTCCTGGCAGGATGATCAGCTGGCTTTGGCCAATACCGATTCTGGTCGCGTCGAAGTGGAAGACTACGGTCTATTGAACGCTCGCGTGAGCCTCGGGGATATCAAGATTGGCGGCGGCAATTTGCAGATCGCTTTGTGGTCACGGAATTTGGCTGATGAAGACAGTGTCAACTACCGGATTGGTACAACTTCGACAACGCATCTGCAGCCACGCACAGTCGGTGCTGATATAATTGTGGAGTTTTGATCCCGGTTTTTTATGACGCAAGCCAACGAAACTCCGTTCCAACCGACTCTCGCGTTAAAAAATCCGCACGTGCAATCGTTCCTCGCCAGCGCCGGGCCACGGCGGCTGGTTGTGCGTAAACGCGCCGCGCAATTGCTCGCCACAGCCGAGACGCATGTGCTCGATTGTGGAAACGGTGTGCGCCTCATGGGCGACTACAACGCAGGCACAAATGCGGAACGTGGCCTGGTGATATTGATTCATGGCTGGGAAGGATGTTCTACGTCGTCGTACATCGTCTCGGCAGCTAATGCGTTGTACCAACAAGGCGCGAGTATTTTCCGTTTGAATCTGCGCGACCACGGCGCCAGCCATCATTTGAACAAAGAGCTGTTTCACTCCTACCGGCTGACCGAAGTGGTGAACGCGGTGGCCGCGATCCAGGCACAATTTCCACACGCCGAAAACTATCTGGCGGGGTTTTCACTAGGCGGCAATTTCGCGTTACGTGTGGCAGCGCAGCAACTCCCCACTATAAAGTTGGAACGCATTGCTGCTATCTGCCCGGTGATCGACCCGTGGAACGCCATGTACGGCATTGAGAATGCGTTCTGGGCGTATCGCTGGTACTTTACCCGGAAATGGAAAAAGTCTCTCGCCAAAAAACTCGCGCTATTTCCCGAATACGAATACGGCGAATTGCTAAAGTCGGCGCGCTCGCTGACCGAGCTTAACCATTATTTCGTGCCACACCATACCCCGTTCGACCATCCCGAAGAGTATTTCAATGCGTATGGCGTCGGCGGCGGCGCGCTCAGCACACTCAACGTTGACACGCATATTTTGATGAGTGAAGACGACCCGATTCTGGACGCCGCCGATCTAGACAAAATAGATGCCTCGGTAAAGCTCCACGTTGAACTGCTGGCGCATGGCGGCCACTGTGGTTTTCTAACTGACTTTCGCTTTAATAGCTGGGCGGATCAACGGCTTACCGAGCTATTCTGATATAGGGATCACCCCAGCTCGCTTTTCAGAAACGCGTAAGTACGCTCGGTGGCACCAGCCTCCGCCTCCAACAACACGGCGTTAAAATCGGTCACCCCAATATCGCGCAGGCGCTGTATTGCTGCACGTAGCGTTTGCTCGTCGCCGACGATAGCGACATCAGCAGGACCGGCAGCACCTTCACGATCCAGCATCGCACGGTAGGAAGGCAGCATGCCGTATATTTCCAGATTCTTTGCCAATTTCGCTTTTGCTGCTGCAACATCTATCGTCAAAGCAATTGATAGGCCCACAACGATACGCGGTGTGGGCCTACCCGCGACCATCGCGGCTGCGTTGATAGTGGGGATAATATGTTCCTCAAGTGTCACTGGCCCCGTCATCCAAGTGCTGGTGCCATCGGTCATTTCGCCTGCGATTTTCAACATGGCCGGGCCCAGCGCGGCAATCACCAGCGGCACCGGCCTGGCATTCGGCACATCCATCTTGGTGTGTACTCGATAATTGTCGCCGTCGAAATCTGCACCCTCGCCTGTTAGCAACGGTCCCAACACTGACAGATATTCACGCATATGTTTGGCGGGTTTGGCGTAACTCAAGCCAAACATATCCTCGATAACCATTTTGTGCGACAGGCCCACACCCAGGGTGAAGCGCCCGCCGGCCGCCACCGCAGCGGTCAGCGCTTGTTGCGCCATCGCGGTGGGGTGTCGAGGGTAGCTGGGCACGACTGCGGTGCCAAGACCAATGCGCGTCGTTTCGCGGCCGGCCATACTCAGCGTGTTAATTGCATCGAGGCCAAATACGTTGGCCATCCAGACGTTGTGGAAACCATCGGCCTCAGCTGTCTGTATGCGCTGAATTACGCCGTCAAGACTGCTATCTTCGCCGGGCGAAGCGCCCATCATTAAGCCGATTCGCATGTAGTTCTCCCCCGTTTCCAAAACAATTTTGCGTATTGACGTGGTGAAATCGCAAGCGGCTATTTCGGCCGCACTAAGCGCACCGACCGCCGCGGCTTTATTGGCACATCAACGGCGCCTTAAAATTTCCTAACGCACTCGAATCGACGGCGCTTTGCTATCGCGCCGCATGCGATACAGAAACTGCTCAACCGGCGCCGGCTCGGCAACGTCGGGTAAGCCAGTAGGCGGATTCTTCCAAAACTCTTCCCAGCTTGGCCATAGCGAATGCCAGGCGCCGTCGTAAGATTCACGACCCGGCCATCGCATCTTGTGATCGCCTATTGGTGGTTTGTTTAGATCGCTGGCATACCAATAACATGGCAGGCGGCGGCGGAAATACCAGCGCCCGTCGATGCGCTCGTAGTTATCAAAATACAACATTTGCATGATCACCCATTCCGGCCCAGTTTCATGCTCGTTTTTGGAATACACCACGCCGTGCGCGTGCTCCGCATCGTCAAACTCGATCACATGGTTGCCAATATGATGCGAGGTACCGGTAAACTGATCGCGCAGCGTTGCGTCTAACCACAACTTGAGTTCGGCACGACCGCTTTTTTCCTTGCTAACGCGCACATCGGCAGCAAATAAATTCACATGCGCGTCTAGGTCACGCATATCCAGCGACAGCGAATATTTGGCCGCGAGCTGGCGTATTTCGTCCAGTGCTTCCAGGCGTTCAATTCGCGCTAATAACTCGTTGTTCATTTCAACCCTCATTAGATAAAGCCATTACTAGTAGCACTGAACTCGATATCACTCACCGTCGCCTTGCAGCAATACATTCTTCATATGCTCGGTATCCATGTATTCTTTGACATAAACAATTTTACCGCGCTCGATGGTCAGCAAAAAGTGATACAAATTATGATAGATATCGCCGCTGACATGTTGGCCGTGCGACTGCGCTTCAACCGCGACTCGGTTATCTTCGGCCGTCATTTGTTGGACGCTAAACTGTAAACCCTCGGGAAATAGCGCCAACACCTCCCCAGCGGTCTGTAGCAAATGCTGCGCCGATTTTTCGCCTGAGATCGAGCTGCTGCCGGCGGTCCAAACAATAGTCGCGTCGGTATAAAGAGATTTTAGGGCGTCAATATCGCCGGCATTTAAGGCGTCAAACCACTGTTGGGTGATGGCTTTGTTTTCTTCAATTGTGGTGCCCATACGCGTACTCCTGATTTGGCATGACTATGACCAGTACTCCTTCAAGGTGATAATGCGGCATTTGAAAGGACTTGGGCGGGTAAAGCGTAGACGGCTAGTGGATCCCCAGTTCCTCGTCAATTTTGTCTAATGCCAGCACTTCGGCCTGCGCGACCCAATTGTCACGGGTCATACGGCCTTTAAAGGAACCTAGCTGTTGGTCCAGCCAGACCAAATCGGCGGCCGTGAATTCTGCAATCTGCCTGAATTGATAGATGCCGAGGTCATTCAATACATGCTCCAGCTTTGCGCCAATACCTAGAATTTGCTGTAGCTTATCAACCTGCCGCGGCGCTACGCTGAGCAGGTTTGTCGGCGCTTGCACGAGCACAGCGTCGTCATCGATGACGACATTGGGCGCGCCATCAAGCGCATCCTTAGTCAACTTGCTGTCATCGCTAGCCAGCGTAGACAAGCAGGTCAACTCAAGCTGAAGCTCATCAAGCTGGGAATCTTTTATACGCAATTCTTGCCGCAACTGATCCAGCATTCGGTTTTTACCGACTAGCTCGCGATTCAATAATTCCAGCTGCTGCTCATGCGCAAGCTGTTGTGATTCCGGCAAGGAAACATCGCTCGCGTCATCAATCGATGACGGCGCCCTGGTTTTTTGCAGCACTACACTGTCCAACTCATGTATACGCTCGTTGGCATGGTCTATCTCCTCTTTGATGGCTAACATCCTGGACTCTTGCGCCATCCGATCCGCGTTCATGACTTCTAGGCTTTCGTCACGCTGGTACAACAACATTTGCAACCTTTCCTGCTCGACTATCGATTTGCACAGCGCGCTGTCGAGTTCTATATTGTCGCTCTCCACTTCATCCATAATGTTGATGCGTTCCTCTATCTCCTTGCGTGCAACTTTGTAGCGCTGCTCCCATTTCGCTATTTCAGCGTCTTTAGTCGCCGTTTGATTTTCATAGTCAGCTTTTTCAATGTTCGCCGTAGACAGCTCCCTTTCCGACTTGACAAGACCTGCAGCGGGTAATTGGCGCTGCTGCCGCGCTTGCCGTTCGCGCACACGCAAAAAGTAGCGGCCTAGCCACCAGCCGAAGCAACCGCCAGTGATACATAGAAACGAGCCTAGGATTACGCTCTGCAGGCTCAACAAACCCATGTCAGTGTCGACTCCCACTGTTTTTATTATGTAAGAGCAAATGGAAATCCACTGCCCTGTAACTTTGTAATGACACTGATATTTGAAAACTCTTTGACTTTACCAGTGTCGCAATACGCGCCAGTCTATTATAAAAATATTTAGTTTTGCCTGGGGGTCGTACCGGTGAAGGAAACTATAATCGTCTCGCTGTGTTTGTGCAAACTATCGCGCAAAAAATTTACCAACGAAAAGTGTCAAAAAAAATTTATCTTCGCAAATTACTGACATTACTTTGACTGCTGCGGAGATCGCAACCAAGGCCGGCGATCTTGGTTGTTCCAGCTGGAGAGCCGCTGGTGTAATAATAAGCAATTGCGCTCTAAACGATTTTTTTACGCAACAATAGCAAGCGGGAAAACAAGGCGCCTGCAAATAAGCCCGCAGTGTTGGCGAGTTGGTCAAAAACAGAGGCTTCTCTTCCGGGCGAGAAGTGTTGTAGAAATTCAATCAGTGGGCCCAGCAGAAACAGCAACAGCAACGCGAGCACATACGATCGTGCAACCGGAAACGCCAATGCCGCCACCACTGCGTTGGCGGCGTACATACCAAAATGCATCAGCTTGTCGAAATTCGTGATGGTCGCTATGCCATCAAACGGCTTTAAACTAACGTAAAGCTCTACAATGATCATTAAAGACAGCAGTATTTTTGCCGCATGAGTCATGTTGTTGTTTTGGTCCGTGGATATCTGCATAGTTAGCAATTGTGCTGGTAAAAGCGATCTACTATATCTTTTACAAGAGTAGCAAATAAAAACACGGCGTGGCAGAAGGCAGCGGCAAGCTGGATCATATAAATCTTGCTATATATTACCGCGCAAGCTGTGTACCAGTTCCTATTCCTTAACTTGATAAATCCCTATTATCCTTACCACGAACGCCGAATCCCCTTTGGCGTTTATGGATTAGGCAGGTTCCTTGGAGCCTGCCTTTTTTTATTCTGCATCTTCGGGGGCTTGCCCCGTCCTTGGCGGCGACAGAACATAGCTTACTTACAGTCTTGTAAGCCTGCTTTCCCCCGCTACCCATATGCTATGATCGAGCCGAATAATTCCGCATATAACAGAGGACTTGGTATGGGACGCTGGACACGACAAGAAATTGAGGAAACTTTCGACCGCTACCAAGCCGCGGCGCTCAAGGGCGCGCAAAGCGGCGACTGGCGCGATTGGGCCGACTGTTTCACCGAGGACGCAACCTATAACGAACACCACTTCGGCAAGATGTGGGGCCGGGAAAAAATATTCAACTGGATCACTGAAACCATGAAGCCGTTTCCTGTTAACCAGATGAAAGCCTTCCCGGTGACCTGGTATTCCATCGACGTGGACAAAGGCTGGATTTTCTGTGAGGTCATGAACCGCATGGCCGATCTTAACGATGGCGAAGTCTACCAGGAGCCTAACATCACCGTTCTACATTATGCCGGTAACGGTTTATTCAAGTACGAGGAAGACGCGTACAACCCAGCAAACATGGGTAAAACCGTTGGCCGTTGGCTGGCCGCAAAAAAAGCGCAGGATTCTGCGACGAAAACCGCCGAGGGCTAAAACCTGCTGCGGCGACGCCCACAAACGTCATGAGTTGGGATTTTTCTACGCCACCCGAACTGCAGCAACAGTTGGATTGGATACGTACGTTCGTCGATAGCACGCTCATTCCACTGGAGCTGTTGTACGAAGGTCTAAATCAAAAACAACTGGATGCCATATGGGCACCGCTCAAGCAGCAAGTCAAAGACAAAGGTCTTTGGGCACCCCATCTTGCGCCGGAAAACGGAGGCAAAGGTCTGGGACAAGTCTCCCTAGCTTTGATACATGAGATTCTCGGTCGCACCGAGTTGGCGCCGGAAATATTTGGCTGCCAAGGACCAGACTCCGGTAATGCGGAGTTACTTGCCGTTGGCGCTAACGAAGAACAAAAGCGGCGCTGGCTTTACCCGTTGCTGGCCGGTGAAGTGCGTTCGACTTTTTCGCTAACAGAACCGCATACCTCGGGCTCGGACCCCACCGGTATTGAAACGCGTTGCGAGCGCGACGGCGACCAGTGGGTAATCAACGGCCACAAGTGGTTTGCATCCAATGCGAGTGTTTCCGACTTTACGCTGCTTATGGCAGTGACAGATCCCGAAGCACCACGCCATAAGCGCGCTTCCATGCTGGTCGTTCCAAAAGGGACACCCGGCATGCGTGTACTGCGTGACATTGGCACCATGCATCATCCGGCTTTCGCCGAGCAAGGCGATCTGATGGATAGAATCGGTGGCCATTCGGAAGTAGTGTACGAAAACTGCCGGGTACCCGCAGACCATATGATCGGTGCGCCCGGCGAGGGTTTTTTGTTGGCGCAAAAACGCCTGGGCGGCGGCCGCATTCATCACGCCATGCGTATGATCGGCCAGTGTAATCGTGCCTTTGAAATGATGCAGGAGCGTGCGGTGTCACGTGTGACGAAAGGAAAGCCCCTGGCTAAGCAACAGCTCGTGCAAGCTATGGTTGCGGATAGCTTCGCTGAAATCAGCATGGCCAAACTTTTTGTCATGAAATCAGCCTGGACAATGGATACCCACGGCCCATTCAGCAAAGAATCGCGAACGGAAATCGCCGCAGCCAAGTTTGCCGTGCCGCGCGTGATGCTGAAAGTGATTGATCGCGCCATCCAAATACACGGCGCGCTCGGTTACTCCACCGACATGCCGTTGGAAAAAATGTACCGTGCCGGCCGCGCGCTGCGCCTGGCCGACGGCGCCGACGAAGTGCACCAACAGACAGTATCGCGGCTGCTACTGGAAAGCATCGTCGCCGTCGATGGCACACCCAGCGAATACATTCCAGAGCGAATCAAAAGGGCGCGTGAGCGCTTTGGTGCCGCGATTGCAAAAGTAAGACAATAAAAAATAGGATACTATCCGTTTGACGCGGACTAGCCTCGCAAAACTCATCAACGTCGGCTGGTTTTGAGCCGCTGAATGATTATTGTCAGGGTTTCACAAATCTTGTTCGTAGTACCAACCGTCGTCTTTCATCCAAAAGCGATGGCGGGCACCTACTTGATGAGGATCATTGCTTTCATAACCCGCATCACCTTCGTATAGGGCCACCATGCCGCCGGGAACATCGACAAAGCGTGGTTCGAACTGGCGCGGTTCGTGTTGACTAAACAACTGTAGCGCAGCATCCACGTTGGCGCAGGCGCCAAGCTCGTGCAGCGTAACAAAAGTTGGCGGCATAAGCGCAATCTCTTTGGCACGCTGCGCTTCGAGTGCTGCCGGCGGTGCAAACCATTTGTGCGCATGAATTTCATCGCCGTCGACTTCAACCTCTGGCGCATCGACATCTACCCTGGCGATAAAAAACCAGGTCGCGAATCGCTTTGGCATTATTGGCGGTGTGGTCCAGTGTGAAAAATACAGCAGATCTGTTGCATTAATCAGTAACCCTGTCTCTTCCTGCGCCTCGCGCACGCTGGCGTTACGCGCCGCTAGTGCAACATTATCTGGTGCGGTTTTATCATAGTCTTGCGGGTCGATACGACCACCGGGGAACACCCAGGAGCCGCCGGCAAATTTCAGCGCGGCATTTCGGCGTAGCAATAACGCTTCCAAACCTGTTGCACCATCGCGTATCAGCACCACGGTCGCCGCCGGCGCAGGAATAACTTTTTCAGACACTGTTTACTTTACTTCCCCGATCATTTCAGCCCAGAGCTAGGTTTAACGAGTGATCGTAACAAAGTCGAGCACATCACCGTTAACGTCGATAAAACGCGCATCCAGCCGACTGGCGTTGAGATCAACCACCACCGAGCCGATTTCCAGCATGCCAAAGAAATTCGCCGGATGGTCGACCGAACCGAACGTGGCCTTGCTGGAGCTGCCCGCCACGGTATAAACCGCTTTGTCGTCCATACCACTTTTCGCGATTTGACTATACGCCTCACCATCCTGACCGGACGCCGCTTGCCCTCCGTCATTGAGTTCGGTATGCACGGCAGGATCGAATGTATCTGACAAACCAGTGTGGCCCTGCAAATAGTACGAACGTTCGTATGCATGACTGTGGCCACTGTAGATCAAGTCGACACCATTCTGTTCGAATATGGGGTTGAACTCCTCTCGCATGGCAAAGATGGGTTGATCGATGCCGCCCAGGTCATTGTCGGAATCGTGGCTACCCTTGGTGTAAGGTGGGTGATGAAAAATAACGATGGTCCAGTCGGATGTGTTAGCCGCCAAGTCGTCGATTAGCCATTGACGCATCGTGGCGCGGTTTGTGTCATCGCGCGCCGCAACCTGGGAGTCAAGACTCACCACATGCAGGTTGCCATAATCAAAGGAATAATATTGCTCGGTACCGCTCGCAATGCCGCCAGCTTCAGCGTTCATTGGCAAGCTAAAAATATTCAGGTACGGAGGATTCGATCCCGGATCAGCTTCGCTTTCTTCGTCTAGGAGCGTATAGGAATTGATATCGGCACTGCTGGAGATGCCCAGGCTACCCATTTCGTGATTTCCTATCGTAGGCCATACTGGGGTCTTGTTTAGGATATCGGGGTACATATCAAACACCGCCGCCTGATGTTGAGCATCGGTACCCTCGGTGTAGGCGTTGTCACCGAGCATTAGAAATAAGTCGGCGTCTTCGCCGCCACTTGAGGCGTTATAAGTCAGGTAGCCATCGCGCACGGCTGCCGCATTGTCGTCGGCTTCGCCGGAGTCACCAATAATCCAGACTCGGATATTACCGTCGCCGGGCACGGAACCGGTAGCTGGTGCAGTATGAAGTTTTTGCTGGTCAGTACCGCTGGACGCTGCTCCCACCGAGTAATAGTAAGTCGTGTCGGCGTCCAGCCCGGTCAACAGCGCTTCGCTATGTTCAGTTTCAGTAACCGTGGCGGTGACTTCATTGTCGAGCTTGCCCATCTCGGTACCGAAACAGAGCTTCTCCGCGTCACCACGCCATTTCACTATCGCGCTGCTGGCCGATACCTGCTGCAAAAACAAACGCTCGGGCTTCATTTCGGTGCCGGTGCAGATCGTAGGCGCAGCTTCAAATAGCGCATCATCGTTATCGTCATTGTCAGAGCAGGCTTGCAAAATCACAAGCACGCTTAGCAGAAGAAGTTTGCACACTTTAGTCATTATTGTTACTCCATTTGGGTTTTTAGTACTTCTAATCTTATGTCGTAATGCCCAACAAACCAGCCCCATTATCACGCATAATCATGCGCGATTGCGCCGCACTAAGCTGCGTGAGTTCTTCGGCAAACTCAGCCGGCCATGCCAGCCCCTCAGGGTGAGGGAAATCCGAGCCGTTTAGAACTTGCGACGCGCCAATGGTAGCCACCAGTTCTGTTATATCGTCTTCAAAGAACGGCACGATCCAAAAATTGCGGCGAAAAACATCGCTTGGTTGTAGCGAGGGTTTGCCATTCATCCAGCGGGTTTTATGATCCCCCATGCGCCAGGTTTTATCCAATGTGTTTAATAGTTGCTTAACCCAGGCTGCCCCATGCTCGATGATCAAGCATTGCAATTTTGGAAAGCGATCGAACAAGTTGTGAAAGATTAAGGCGGCAATCGTGTCGCAAATAGGCCTCGCTCCAATACCTAAATAACTTTGGAACGCGGAAAAGCGATGCGATGGTGGATTTGGGGTTTCGCCCCAGTGCGTGCCGTACATTTCACAAAACGGCGTAGCGCCAATATGAAATACAATTTTGATACCGGCTTCTTCGGCACGCGCCCAAAAAGGATCGAAATATTGGTCCGCCGGCGACTTGTCGTTAACCGGGCCGGTATTAACGACGACCAACTTCGCCCCTTGCTGCAACAAGCGTTCGAGCTCCCCCATTGCACCGTTAAGGTCGGCCAGCGATACCATCGGCGTGGAAAAAATACGGCCGTCTTGCCCGTAGCCCCAGTCTTCTTCTAACCACCGGTTAAAGGCGCGCAAACTAGGCGTTAACAGCTCGGGGTAGCGACGCAACTGATATTCGCAACCCACACCCATGGTGGGAATCATAATTGCCGCCTCAACGCCTTGCTCGTCCATCAACTTTAGACGGGGCGCTTTCGACACGAACTCAGCTCGGTCTTTGGCAGGCCCGCCACTAGCATTGACCGCGCCGCCCTCCTCCGTTTCGCCCTTAAAAAACGCTTTCATGGCGCCGGGATTGCCGACAAAGTCACCGACACCGACACTAAAAAAATTCAGTCGTTCGTCGGCCACATACGGGCGGCCAAAACCATCAGCCGAGCTGCGATCGACGCGTATGGTTTTGTGTTTGTATTTTGCTTCTATATGCCGGGTGAAACAGTCGTCCGGCTCGTAATAATGGTTATCTGCGTCGATAATTTTGTAAGCTAACTCTGACATCGCCGCTCACCTTTGGCATGAGAAATCTGTGTGATGATTATACGGCAGCACGCGCGCGTCTATGCTTACAAACAGGTCATTCGGGTACAAAGCGGCTAATAGTGTCAACCACGCACGCGGGTCGGTCACCGCCTTCTACTTCGACGGTGATCCGCACGGTGGCCTGCACGCTGCCCTTGATCTCCTCAACTTTGACCAGTTCGCCACCACCACGAATGCGCGAGTCTACCGGCACGACCGCAGGAAAGCGGACTTTGTCGGTACCGTAGTTGACACCCATGGCCACGTTCTGCACATCCAGAATTTGCGGCAAGAACATATTCACCAGCGACAGGGTTAAATAGCCATGAGCGATGCATTTGCCGAATGGCCCGTCTTTGGCTTTTTCGGGGTCGATGTGAATCCATTGATGATCGCCGGTCGCGTCTGCAAACAGATCGATGCGTTGTTGGGTGATTGTCAACCAATCACTGTACCCGAGGTGCTGACCCTCGGCGACCAGCATATCTAATGGGGTGTTGAAAACTGTTGCCATAACCTAAAAACCTGCTGTTTATGCGTGCAAAAAATCGTCACCGACTATAACATTTTCATTGCCGATCGGCAGTAATCGCCGACGCCATCAAAATTTCTACCGAGCAGCGGAAATTGTTATAGACTGTTCTGTTGATAATCTCTGGAGATAAGCCAATGGCCACCTTACTCGGTGTGAACCTCTCACCATACGTACGCAAGGTTTTAATTTTTAGCTTCGAAGCCGGTATCGAACTGGAACATCGCGATGACATCATGCCGTTTCCCGCACCCGATGAATTACTGGCGGCAAACCCACGCGGAAAAATACCCGGGTATATCGACGAAGATATAAAACTGGGCGAGTCGGGGGCAATTTGCGCTTACCTCGACCGGAAACATGGAGGTACGGGCTTATATCCGTCGGCTGCGGCGGATTACGGACGTGCGCTATGGTTCGAAAAATACTCTGAAGAGGAGATGATTCCGGCCTGTGGCAAAGTGTTTTTCAATCGTGTGGTCGCGCCGATGGTGGGCAATACGCCGGACGAAGACGCAATCAAGGAAGCGTTGACCGAGCACCAACCCAAAGTGTTCGCGTATCTCAACGAGCAAATAGGCGACAAGGAATTTTTGGTCGGCGATCAGTTTTCGATTGCCGATATCGCGATCTTCTCGCCCTACGTCAATCAAAAGATGGCAGGCGAAGATGTTGACGCAGGTTTATACCCCAACTTGCATCGCTACCTGCAACAATTGAAAACGCGGCCCAGCATACAACGCGCCGTCGCAATGGCAGGGGTGGACTTGTAACCTGGGATTAAAATCGCTGTCACGACAGAGTGGAACTGCGGGGGCGACTTTTTAGATTTGTAATATTCCAGAACTAAATCCGCAGCGTTACGTCTAACGACACTTGGGGAGTACCCCAAGATCGTTTGTGTGTGTCCCTTCTTTAATTTAAATGTATTACTATTTCGGCTAGCGCTTGCTACGCTTTATGGATTGGCCTTTTAAACGGACTGTTTAGTGACAACTGATAAATTCAAACTTATTGCCCCTTTTGCGATTTTGGCGCTTGCGATCGCGGCCACCTTTTTGTTGATCAATTCTCGACCAGAAGCGAAACAGCAGGAAATTGTGCGTCAGTCGCCATTGGTAGATGTATTAGTGATCAATAAATCAGCAGTTCAAATACCCGTGTTGGCACAAGGCAGCGCTATGCCGCGCACGGAAACAACCCTTATGTCGGAAGTTTCTGGTCAGGTGGTCGAGGTGGCGACAAACTTTAACGGCGGTGGATTTTTTAACAAAGGCGACGTGCTGCTGAAGATTGACGATCGTAATTATGTCGCCAACGTTAAGCGCGCAAAAGCCTCGCTGGCCAGCGCTCGCAGCCGCTTAGCAACCGCGAAGGGGCAAGCCGAAGTCGCTTACCGCGAATGGAAAGCGCGCGCTGCAACCACTAAACGTAGCAAGGCCGCGACTGATCTTTACCTGCGCAAGCCGCAACTGGAAGAAGCCGAGGCCAATCTGGAATTTGCCAAAGCAGAACTGCAGCAAGCGAAGATTGACCTGGACGATACCATTATTCGAGCGCCGTATGACTGCATGCTGCGCAGCAAAAACGTGGACATTGGTCAGTTTATAACCACTGGTGCTGCCTTAGCCGGTGTTTTTGCCATTGACGCGGTTGAAATTCAACTACCGCTACCAGAATACACCCTGCGTTTTTTAGACTTACCAGCAGCCAATTCCAATAAAGAGCTTGCTGGCCCAAGCGTGCTGTTAAGCGCCAGCGTCGGCGGCGAATCACAGCAATGGCACGGTGAGCTGGTTCGCACCGAAGGTGTTTTTGACGCAAAAACGCGCACTATGATGGCGGTGGTGCGGGTCGAAGACCCCTACGGCTTGATGGGTAATGCAACACATCATCAGTCACCGCTGCGAGTGGGCACTTTCGTCAGCGCTACTATCGAAGGTAAAACCATGGATGGAGTTGCCGCCATACCGCAGGGCGCACTACGCCCGGGCAACAAGGTCTGGTTGGTCAACGAAGAAAAACAATTACGCAGCCAAGACGTTGACGTTTTACGTACCGTGGGTGACACCGCTTATATCTCAGCCGGGCTGGAAAACGGTATGCGCATCAGCATGGCAGCGGTCAACAGTCTGGTAGCCGGCACCGAGGTGCGCATTGCCTCGACCAAAACGCGCGACCCCTCCGGCGAGGATGCCTGGCTAGAGCTATCAACCGATGCGCCTGCTGTAATGACCGACCCCGTTAACGTGAGCGCCGTACGCTCTGCTATACCTTCAAAAAACAGCAAATGAACCGCACCGAACAACCAGGCATTATCGCCTGGTTTACCTATAACCACGTGGCCGCCAATCTACTGATGTTTATCATTGTGGTGGCTGGGCTGTGGTCGCTTTTTTTCGCGCTGCGCTCCACGCTCACTCCCCAGTTTGACAGCCACTACATTATGGTCACCGTGCCCTATCCGGGTGCGGCACCACAGGAAGTGGAAGAAGGCATTGTTCTGAAAATCGAGCAGGCCATCGAAAACATCAGCGGCATCGAACAAGTAAAAGCCAGCGCCCGCGATGGCGTGGGAACGCTGCAAGTTGAGGTGGCGCCCGAATACGATGTGATCGAGCTGATGAATGAAATCAGAAGCAAGATTGACGGCATATCGAGTTTTCCCGAACAGGCGGAACGGCCAATCATAGAAAAAATGGAGATGGTATTTGCACAAATCGCGCTGCAAATGCAGGTCTATGGTGATACCGACGAGAAAACGCGGATGGAAATCGCCGATGAAATTCGAGCCGAGTTACTCGAATTCGATGAGATCACACAGGTAGAGATCTTCGGTGATCGGCCCTACGAAGTTACCATAGAAGTTGCCGAAGACACGCTAAGAAAGTATGACCTCACATTAAGCGCAGTCGCCGACGCAGTACGGCGTTCGTCGGTGGACTTGCCCGGCGGTTCCATTCGTACCGAAAACGGTGACATATTGCTGCGCAGCAAAGACAAAGCTTATCGCCAGTTCGCCTTTGAGAAAATCGTGCTCATCAGTGACCCAAACGGCACCCGTTTGACGCTGGGCGACATCGCCACTGTTAAAGACGAATTCGAAGAACGCGACGGCTTCTCTTATTTCAACGGCACTGCCAGCCTCGGCATTGCAGTCATGGCGATAGGCGAACAAGACGTATTGGAAATTGCCGAAGTCGCCAAACAATACGCCAAGAAGAAACAGGCGCAGTTACCCAAGGACATCAAACTCGGCACCTGGGCCGACGTTACCTTCTACCTCAAGGGTCGCCTCGGGCTAATGGTGAACAACCTGGTCATGGGTGGTTTGTTGGTGATGCTGGTGCTGACCATATTCATGGAAATGAAACTGGCGTTCTGGGTCATCATCGGTTTGCCGATCACGTTTCTAGGCACCATGGCTGTGTTACCACTGCCAATGGTCGACGTCACCATGAACATGATTAGCGTTTTTGGCTTTATTGTCGTGCTAGGCATCGTGGTGGACGACGCGATTATTATCGGCGAGAACGTGCACACCGCTATCGCCCGCGAGGGGCATAACGTCGAATCGGTGATCAATGGCGCGCGCGAGGTAGCGGTGCCCGCTACCTTCGGCGTATTAACAACAATTGTCGCCTTTATCCCGATGATTATGCTCGAAGGCTCACTTGCTGCCTTCCCGGCTGCGGTTGGCTACGTCGTCATCTTTTGCCTGATTTTTTCGTTGATCGAATCGAAATTGATATTGCCCGCCCACCTGTCGCGCATGCGTTTACCGAAAAACCCGGAGTCTAACTGGCAGTGGCGCTTGCAGCGCCGCAGCAACGAATTGCTGGACAACCTCGTGGAACGCTATTACAAACCACTGCTAGCGCGGTGCATCGAGTTTCGTTATGTGACTTTTGCGCTGTTTATATCGCTGCTCATCCTCACCTTTGGCCTTATCGGCAGTGGCTTGGTGCGCTACGTGATGTTCCCCGATGTGCCCGGTGAGTACATCGATTTCAAACTAGAGATGAGTGAAGGCACGTCGAAGAAAGAGCTGTACGCGGCAGTCGACAAAATAATCACCTCGGCCCACAAGGCTGACAAAGAGCTCACCGCAGCCGCCGGCGCAAACAAAAACGTCATAGAAAACCTGTTCGGCTGGGGTGAAAGCAGCACATCCGCCGAATTCATGCTGGAAATGATCAAAGACGAAAACTTCCCGGTGAAGCCGCGCCAGGTTTCGAATCGCTGGCGCGAACTGGTCGGCGAAATTCCAGGCGCCAAGGTATTGTCGGTATCTGATGGCGATCCGATGGCGGGCATGCCGATTGCGTTCTTGCTCAGCGGCAGGGATATCGACCAACTGTCCGCTGCCGCGGTAGAAGTCGCCGCTAAACTGCAAACTTATAGCGGCGTTTTCGATATTCAAAACAGCGCAGCCGATGTGTCGGCGGAAATGAATATCCAAATCAAACCCGAAGCCGAAGCGCTGGGTTTATCGATGCTAGACGTTGGCCGCCAGGTGCGGCAGGCATTTTACGGTGAGGAAGCACAGCGCATTCAACGCGGCCGCAACGAAGTCAAAGTGATGGTGCGCTATCCCGAAGAGGATCGAAAATCGGTCGCAACTCTCGAAAATATGTATATCCGCACCAACTCCGCGGACGAAGTACCGTTTAGCAGCGTCGCCGACATGGAGATGCAACCCGGCTACACGTCGATAAAGCGCATCGATTACAAGCGCGCGGTAACCGTGCTGGCGAACGCCGACAAGAGCTTGGTGGAGCCGTCGCAAATTATGGCCGACATGCAGAAAGAGTTTATGCCTGAGCTGCTGGCCAGATATCCTGGCGTAAGCTATGCGCTGGACGAAGGCGCCAAGGAAGAAATCA
>JBPCXM010000833.1:0-5718 GCA_051008535.1 Pseudomonadales bacterium
TCAGCAAAGAAGCATCAAGCGGTGGGCGCAGTTTTGCCGGCGGTGGCTGTGGTTGTAACTAGTGTAGTGCCCTGTATAAATGGTTGAAGTAGCGAGACGCCAAGGGGCCATCCGCTGCGTTGCATTCCCTCAGCATAGACCCACTATGCCTTCGGAAATGCGTCGTGCGGCTGACCCCTTGGCGTCTCGCTATTTCAGCCATATACACAGGACACTACACTAATGACTGAGCAATCCGAAGAACCCTTGGTAGTTTTGAGCGATCAAGCCGCTGCGAAAGTACACAGCCTGATTGAAGATGAGGGCAATGACGAGCTGAAATTGCGCGTGTTCGTGACCGGTGGCGGCTGCTCTGGCTTTCAGTATGGCTTTACTTTCGATGAAATGGTTGCCGAAGACGACACGGCGATTGACAAACAAGGCGTCACGCTGTTGGTAGACTCGCTCAGTTTCCAATATTTGGCTGGCGCGGTGGTGGATTATACCGAAGGCCTTGAAGGGTCAAAATTCATCGTCACTAATCCAAACGCTTCAACGACGTGCGGCTGTGGTTCTTCTTTCTCGGTGTAGCAGTAACCCGGGCTTTTTTTCGCGTTGCTTAATTCTTCTTGTTGCTACAGCAAGTCTTTTTGGCGCCCAGTTATCTATCGCTCAGCAGGAGCTTGCTTCTCAGTCGAGATATGCGCAAGACTTTGAAGCTGATAATGCCTATCTGGCAGCAATAGAGCTACACACCGCCGAACAGCTATACAGCGTTTTGAAACGAGCCGACAAGTTGTTTAGCAACGGTGATTTTCAAGCTGGCCGCAGCCCTCCAGTGGCTTTTATCTTGCACGGTGCCGAAGCGAAGGCCTTGCAACAGAGTAAATACCAACAGAATAAAGCGCTGGTCGACTTGGCGGCGCGTCTGTCTGCATTTCAGGTCGTGGATATCAAAGTCTGCGAAACATGGATGAAAGGGCAAAAAATAGATGCCACGATGTTGCCACCGTTTATTGGTACAGTACCAAATGGGCCCAAAGAACAAAAGCGGCTAATGGAAGAGCAGGGCTATGTTTATTTCTAAACGGCTAGGGATAATAAACGCCACCTAACACGCTGGCTTTGCTTGCACCGGTAATGCTGCACAAGTCGACCGGAGTTCTAAGTAAGGTTTGCTGGGCGAACCAGGCGAAGGCGCTGGCCTCAACCAAGTTTGGCGTTATACCGAGGGCGCTGGTCGTAGCCACTATGTTACCGGGCAGCAGTTCCTGCAAACGATCCATCAATAATGCGTTGTAGGCGCCACCGCCGCAGATGTAAGTTTCATCTAGCGCGCCGTGCTCTTTTATTGCATCACAAATACTGGCCGCGCTCAGCTCTGTCAGCGTGCGTTGTACGTCGACGGGTGCTAGCTTGGAGTCAGCGAGCCGTTGTGCCAGCCAGTTGAGATTGAACTGTTCGCGGCCTGTGCTTTTTGGAAATGGCTGCGCGAAATAGTCATGTGCCAGCAGTGTTGCCAGCAATTCCTCATCCACTTCTCCTTGCCGGGCCCATGTCCCGTTGTCGTCGTAGGTTTTGCCGCACTGCTGTTGGATCCAGGCATCCAACAAAACGTTGCCCGGACCGGTGTCGTAGCCGATACTTGGGTGGTTGGGTACTAGCACGGTGATATTGGCCATGCCGCCAATATTGACGATCGCGCGCGACTTGACTGTGTCGGCAAATACGGCACGGTGGAAGGCTGGTGCGAACGGCGCGCCCTGGCCACCGGCGGCAATGTCCTTACGTCGAAAGTCGGCTACCGTGGTAATACCGGTTAGATAGGCGATATGGTTTGGGTCGCCGATTTGCAGCGAGTAGCGTGCTGGTGCGTGACGAATGGTTTGGCCATGGCTACCGATAGCAGTGACGTCGCGGCGTACTGTGTTGGATTGGTCAAGCAGCTTGTCGACCGTTGCGGCGACAAGTTCTGCAACTTGTTTGTCCGCAACTGCCATGCGCTCTATCTCATCGGCGCCTGGCGCGCACAAAGCTAGCAGCAGCTGTTTGAGTTTCGGGTCGTAAGCTTGGTAGTAGTGGTCGACGATATGGGGTTTTGCAGTTGTGTTGACCAGAACGGTGTCGATGCCGTCGAGACTGGTTCCCAACATCACCCCAATAAAGAGTTCAGTCGGCGCGATCACTTGGCAATGGCAGAAGCGCTGGTTTTTCTGGATGCCACAAGCGGCTGGGTTAAGGTATAAGCGCCTTCACTAGCGCCAGTGTTGTCGCCCGAGGCCAGGTCGAAGGCACGCTGGTGTTGGGCCAGCTGGGTTTGCAACTGTGCAATTTGCTGTTTAAACCTAGCCATTTCGCTGCTGGCGATAGATTTTGCTTTCGGTAATTTGCTCAATATTGTGCGCGGGTTGCGATGTACGCCATTGGCCAAGAACTCGTAATGCAAGTGCGGCCCGGTCGCGTAACCGGTTGCTCCCACGTGGCCGATAATCTGGCCTTTTTCCACGCTCTGGCCGCGCTTGGCGAACAGCTTTGATAAGTGCAGGTATTTGGTCTGATATTTTTGCCCATGGCCAAGCACTACAAAGTTGCCGTTGCCGCGCGTATAGCCAGCTCTTAGCACGCGGCCGTCACCCGCCGCGTAAACCGGCGTGCCGGTTGGTGCAACATAGTCGATGCCGCGGTGTGCTCTGATCTTCTTGTGGATGGGGTGTACGCGACGCAAGCTAAACGGCGAGCTTATGCGAGCAAAGTCCAGTGGTGCGCGCAAAAAGGCTTTTTGCATGCTGACGCCATCGGGGGAGTAGTAACCGCTTTCGCCGTCACCATCCTCGTAACGATAGGCCAGCATCGCGTTGCCTCTGTTAACGTACTTGGCAGCCAGTATTTTACCATTAGAAATTTTTTCGCCATCCAGATACAGCTCTTCATACAGAATGCTAAATGAGTCGCCCTGGCGCGGATCAAAGACGAAATCGATCACTCCACCAAATACATTGGCGAGCTGCATAATCGTATTCTGCGACAAGCCGGCATTCTGACCGGCAAGGAATAGCGAGTCTTCCAAATGCGCGCGCCGGTATTGCAGGCGTTTTTCGGCGTCACGAAACACCGTCTGGGCGACAAAATAACCACCCTTGCGCGAAAACTCCTGCGTTTCCAGTGCGCTTTTCACGTGGCGCAATTGCTGCAACTTTTGGTTTTCTATATGAAAGGCGAACTGATGACCCGGATAAACCTTAACTAACTGTTTGGCTTCGGGGCAGGTGTTGAGCAACTCAAGTACATCGTTTGATGTTAATCCAACGCGCTGAAACACCAAAGATAAATTGTCGCCTCTGGCGACAGTGATCGTTTGCCAATCAATCTTGGGTGCTGCGGCGATCTCTGGTTGTTGAATTGGCTTGGGTGCTTTTACTGCTTTCGGTGATTCAAGTTTGGTTTTTTCCAGCTCCGCATCGACGAGTTTGGCGACCGATTCGGGTTGCGCATTACCTGATGGCAACTCTGTCGAGCGCCCTGCCTCCACACTGCTTGGTGGCACTAGCAACAGCAGCACCAATACAAAAAACATCAGGCAGCCGACGCCGAATAGGTGAAAACGTGGCCAGCCGCCCGATTTTTGTTCGCTAACGTGTGTAAGTGGTGCGAGGAATTTCATTAATATTGTTGCCGCAACTGGGGGCTTGAAAGAACAAAGAACTCGAGCCTAGGGCCGCATCGAAGTATAACAAAATTATTAAATGTCACCAGACATAGCGTGAATATTCCGTTAATGATCCAGAAAAGGCGCTTATGTTGTAATTAAAACCTATTGAGGTATCTTACTGGCCGCCGAGGAAGGAGGCTTTATGTCCGCACAAAATGATGATTTGCTCAACGAGTTTGAATGGCGGGGTTTGCTTGCGCAAGTCAGCAGCCCGGCCGAATTGCAGGCGCATCTCGCTGCGGGGCAGCGTACTTTTTATTGTGGTTTTGACCCTACCGCAGACAGTTTGCATATCGGCAACCTTGTTCCCTTGCTGGCGTTGCGGCGATTGCAGCTAATAGGGCACAAACCAATTCTCTTATTAGGGGGTGCTACCGGATTGGTCGGTGATCCGAGTTTCAAAGCGGCGGAGCGAAACCTCAATACCACCGATGTGGTGGCGAGTTGGGTCGAACGTCTGCACCAACAGGTCGAGCGATTCCTTGATTTTGACTCGGGTGATCAAGCCGCTTTGATAGTCAACAATCTGGACTGGATTCAGCCGCTCGATGTACTGAGCTTCCTGCGCGATGTGGGCAAACACTTTTCGATCAATGCGATGATACAGAAGGAATCGGTAAAGCAACGCATAGAGCGCGAAGGTGAGGGAATTTCGTTCACCGAGTTCACCTATATGATTCTGCAATCCTATGATTTCGCCGAATTGAACAAACGCTATCACTGCACTGTGCAAATTGGCGGCAACGATCAGTGGGGCAATATCACCGGTGGCATCGATCTGACCCGGCGCATGAATCAACAGCAGGTATTTGGCATCACCCTGCCGTTGGTCACCAAAGCCGACGGCAGCAAATTCGGCAAAACAGAAAGCGGCACGGTTTGGCTGGATGCCGCCAGGACTTCGCCGTATGCCTTTTACCAGTTCTGGATAAACACTGCCGACGCCGACGTCTACAACTATCTGCGCTACTTCACGTTATTGGATCAGGAAACCATCGCTGCAATAGAGCGAAGCGATGCTGCGGGCAGCGGCCGGCCTACAGCGCCTACCATTTTGGCAAAGGGAGTGACCGAATTAGCGCATGGCAGCGCCGGCGTTGAGGCTGCGCAACGCATCAGCGAAGTATTATTTTCCGGTGAGGTTAGCCGTTTAACCGAGCAAGACTGCGTGCAACTGGCGCTGGATGGGCTTCCCTGTACAGATGTGTCCGGCAGCGAACGCAATCTGGCAGAGCTGCTGGTTGATAGCGGTCTGGCGCTGACGCCACGCGGTGAAGTCACGCTGGGTCAGGCACGCAAGTTTATTCAGGGCAATGCGGTCGCCGTTAATGGTGACAAAGTAAATGATATTGATGCGACCCTGCGCGCGGCGGACGGATTGTTCGGCAAATTCCACCTTCTCAAGCGCGGTAAAAAGGAATTTCACCTGCTGCGCTGGGTATAAAACCAAGGTGTTCTTAGGCGCTTTTTTTATTTCTAATACTTTTATTCATCGGGAGCAAATTTAGTGTTGCGTAAAGCAAAAGGACACGTATAATACGCTCCCTCTTTGGCCAACTGGCCGAGGTCGAGTGCGGCCTGGCGTTGCACTAGCTGTTTAACAATTAATCAAGTAATAAGTGTGGGTACTTGTTTTATGGTAGTGCCATAGAGCAAGAACCCGTCATAAAACCTGTTGTTTTTTCTGGTTTCTTTGGGAATTGGAAAGACGGTGGGGCAATGACGTTGAGTTTTTACTCTGAAAGAAATTGGCGGAGCCATCCGCCTGCAAACTGCTTTAACGAGTGGGATGCAAACAAACTTAAACTGAAGAGTTTGATCATGGCTCAGATTGAACGCTGGCGGCAGGCCTAACACATGCAAGTCGAACGGTAACAGACCGCTGGGATCCCTTCGGGGTGAACTTGGTGCTGACGAGTGGCGGACGGGTGAGTAACGCGTAGGAATCTACCCAGTAGCGGGGGATAGCCCGGGGAAACTCGGATTAATACCGCATACGCCCTATGGGGGAAAGCAGGGGATCTTCGGAC
>JBPCXM010000834.1:0-6037 GCA_051008535.1 Pseudomonadales bacterium
TGATAGCCATCTACTTTGTCCTGATACAATTGGACACATGCCGGGTACTGATTATTTTCTGGGGTAGCTTGCTACCAGGGGTGGCAACCATCATCGAAGGATGCTGTTTGTCAGAGCCTTGATCCAGATGGGTGACTGAAACGCTTCCATGTGGGAGCAGTACGCCGAGTGAAAATTCAGGTGTGCAGACAAAACGGGTGTCAATTAATTCACCCCGTTGGGGCGATCGCCTCTTGTTTTTCTGTGCCCTGTTGACCGGAGGGAGCTAATGGGTGCCAAGTTAACTCTTTACCTGCGCATCTAAGTTAGATGCTTTACCATTATACCAGTGTCACTCTATTCCAGGACGCAAAAGCGCCTTGTCTTAAGTCCCGGTAATGATTAGCGCATATCGGAGAGTAGGACAAAACAGGGGCAACATGATGTTGTAGTCTTAGATCTCGGCTTAGGCTGTCCCTGGCGAAATGCTAATATCCCCCAAGTCTCAAATAATCTGACGCTTGCCAACCTACCCAGGCTCTAATACCCTTCGTCGCCATGAAGGAGATGATGACATTGATACTCCACCTACTCACCGCTATTGCCAGGCTTTTGGGTCCTGGAGGCGCCAGGGCCATCATTGCTGAAAATTTGCTTTTGAAACATCAACTGCTTGTTCACAGAAGATCCCGCAAAAGGGCGCCCAATTTGTTAACACAAGATAGGGTGATGCTCGGTTTTTGGGCACTGTTTCTTAGTCCAAGACGGGTTATCAGAGCCGCTATCATCATTAAGCCTTTGACCCTTGTAAAGTGTCATGCAGCTCTGATACGAAGGAAATATCGCCAGTTGTACGCTGCGCCAAGGCGAGGAAAGCCAGGCCCGAAAGGACCCTCCAGGGAGCTTATCGACGCGATTGTCGAGATGAAGCGGCGCAACCCGCGATTCGGATGCCCCAGAATCGCACAACAAATTAACGTGGCGTTTGGTTTGGCTATTAACAAAGATGTCGTTAGGCGAGTTCTCGCTAGCCATTACCGGCCTGATCCAGGCAATAATGGCCCATCTTGACTCACTGCACTCGGTCATGCAAAAGACAGCCTTTGGAGTATTGACCTCTTCCGATGTGAATCTATTTTGCTGAATAGTCACTGGGTACTGGTAGTCATGGATCAGTGCACCCGACGCATCATCGGCTTTGGCGTGCATGGGGGAGATGTCGATGGTCCAACTTTATGCCGCTTATTCAATGAAGTCATTTCTAAACAGGACTTGCCACGTTATATCAGCTCCGACAATGATCCGTTATTTCTGTACCACCGATGGCGGGCGAATCTACGAATACTTGGCATGGAGGAGATCAAGTCCGTTCCCCATGTGCCCATTTCTCACCCTTTCGTAGAACGAACAATCGGAAGTATCCGCCGAGAGCTACTGGATCAAGTATTCTTTTGGAGGTCAATGGATCTAGAGCGAAAGCTTCTCGATTATCAACACTTTTACAACCAGCACCGTACGCATACTGCGCTGGAGGGTCGTCCACCGGCGCCAGCAAGCGATGAAAAGGATGCTGAGCTTAGTCATTTTCGGTGGCAAGCCCATTGTCATGGATTATTTGAACTCCCCATGGCTGCTTAAAATAGTAACTCGCCAGGGACAGGTTTATATGCATCCACCGGGTTTTTGATGCTCTCAAAGCGGAAGGCGTGGCACGGCATTAATGCAATGAACCGTCAACGCATACGTTACACCTATAACAAGTCTGAATCTGAAACCGCACCTTCGCGTGTGGGGAGTTCCTGAACAATTGCATCCAACGGTTGTGCGTTGATCCATAAACGCAGTAAGTGGCGCTTCTTTTCCGGATCGGACCAATCGGTATAGTGAGTACGACAATGCAATATGTAACAGTTCTTAAGCAGCTGAATATCACCCGGCTGAAAGTCCATGCTGAGATAATTATTTGGGTCTGCAGCGCAAACATCAATAAGATCAAGTAACTCTATTTGCGATGCTGTCAGGCGTGGTACTTCAGCATGGCGCTGCGCGTCACGAATGTACCAACTGACATAAAATGTACGTAGTTTCTGCCCGTCAAAATAGCACAGCGGCATTGGAAACGCCGGCGGCTCACCTTCTGCTTGCTCGTCATTGCGATCGAAATAAAAGGGTTGAAAGAGTAAAGGTGCCAAGTCGGGCCTGCGCGCCAGTATTTCGTTGAACAACGTCACGGAGCTGCAAATGCGGCTTTGGCCGCCCTCTCGCGCCGTTTGCAGACACAACAGACCAATCACATCGGCGCCGTCGGTATGAAATGGTTGCTCGAGGCGGGTTTTGTAACGTCTTACTGCGGGGTCGTTGGGGTTCTCACCCGTGTCTCTCACATGACCCAGTAAATCGCCGGCAGCGTTTTGAGAGGCTAACGCACCCAACTGCAATCCCAGGCCAACGTACGCATATTGAGCCAGATCCAGACCCCACCGCTCCACCGGTAATCCGCGTAAGAGTAGAAAGCCACGACCCAGCTCCAGTTCACGTGCAGCACTCATCGTCCAGTCGCGAATGGACGGTAGGGAGAAATTAGCCTGGCGTAGCTCGGTAAGTGGTATGCCCTCCTGCTTTACGCGCCGCGCGGCGGCTTCAAGCTCCGCTATTTGCTCTGCATTAAACCGATGAATCCAGTCATCACGTTGCTGAATGTCTGCACCGCACCATGCGCGCGCATCGCTAATGGGGGCCTCTGGAATGCTCGCCGTCATAGTCTTATTCCTCAGTCGAAATTACTGGGTGAATTAAGGGGAAAACCCCGTATGGCGCAAAAAATAGAACGCGTAGTTTCAAGCCCCTGAGCGAATACTTCCTCGAGAATTCTTACATCACAACGAGCGGCATGAACTACGAGAATCCCCTGCCGCTCGCTCACAAAGTCATGGGCCCAGATCGCATCCTGTACGCCGTTGGCTATCCGGCCGAGCAAGCAGAGGAACCGGGACACGTCAGGGACGGGGCGCCCATCAGTGACGAAGACAAACAGAAGATCTACCACTTGAACGCAGAGAAACTGTTTCGGCTCTAGCCTCCGGGGTATCGGAACGCGCACCGAAGGCCCTATTTCAATTTTGTCGCAAGCATGACATCACCGATGCCACCCACCGGTCGTGTTGGTCACCTTTTCTGGCAGAATTGTCCCCATCGTCCGTGTCCTGGATTCTGGCACGTCAATGTGTCCTTACCGATCGTCGTTGTGTATCCATACAGACCGCCTTTAGCGCCCGGTAGGGCACATTTGTAGTCGCGATTGGTGCAAATGCCTGTTGCGACATCGCTACTGCACACCAGGGCCGGCGCTGGCAGGCAGTATCCCGACTCACAGTCATCATTGTAACCACCAAGGCCTTTGCACGCCTGCCCATCGGGCACATGAGTTCCCAGGGTAGACGCGGTCGCTGCGCAGCCGGCGCTAAGAACCACTATCCAAAGCGCGAACAAGAACGCTGCTAATCTGTTGACATTGATTTCGTTCATCGAATCGGTCTTTGTGCAAGCGGCAAGTATGCGAGGCTCCATTGTGGTTGTACAGATTTTAGTTTTACCGAATAACACGATGACTTTTTTTTTGCGTCCGGCTGTTCGACATTGGATTGATAAAGCGTCCTGAAAGATCGGTCTTAGGCAGATTCCCCCTGAGGCGATGTGAAAACCCGGGTGCTCAACATTTTTCGTGAAAAAGAACTCACCTCGTCTTGTGAGTTATCCCTTCCGAAAATGGGATCACCCACCATGAGTTCACTGTTTCCCATGCCTGCCACGGCATGTCGATCATGTGGACCCTCCGAAGAAGAGCACCCTCATGAGATCAGCGAATGTTATACCGATAACCGCATAACGCGTGTTGGTCCAGTCAGGTCACACTCTCCTGTTCATCTTCTGTTCATCGGCAAATGCCATTATTGATTAAATATTGTTCTATTTGGATAAACGATGAGGTGCATATTATTGTATTGGCGTAAAGAGGCTGTGATCTGTTTTGATGGCGAAAAGGAGGCACGATATTTGGCGATGGCGCAAGCGCTGGCTCACTCCAGAGGTGGCGACTGCATATCCACACGCTTTCCGGCCCGAGAGAACGATGCCGCGCTAGAATGGCAGTGTCAACATAACCACCGTTGGTTCGCGCCATACGCCGCTGTCTCTAAAGGAAGTTGGTGTCCTTTGTGTCGTCGTACACGCACAAAATAATTCATCTCCTCATGTGACCTGTTCACAGTTGAGTGCTCGGCCGCTTGAAGCCTGCAAAGCGCTATTTTGCGCCGGTTATGATACGACTTCTTTTTCTAGCTGACCCAACACGTCCAAGAACAGTCCGCGGACTTCTGCAATGTGGTTATCCAGTGTTTTTACCTTCCAAGTGCGGGTATCAAGCGGGGGCAACACCGCCACTTTCACAGTGGCAGGCCGGTAAATAGTTTCACCCTTGGGTTGGGCATCAATCGAATTGTGGATCACGATCGGCACGATGGGCACTCCGGCTCGCAACGCTATCAGAAACGCGCCCTTTTTGAATTGACGAAGTGTGGTCGAATGACTTCGTGTCCCCTCAGGGAAGATGGCAACGGAACGTCTTTCGTTACGTATCGCATCGATCAGTGCTTGCGTTGCTTTGTTCGCCGTGCCGGTATTTTTACGGTCCACCAGAACCAAGCCGCCAAGCTGCATAAGCCGACCTCTTATCGGTTGCCTGGAAAGCTCCTTTTTGCCCAAGTAAGCGATATCTCGCCGTATTAATTTGGCGACGAGGAAGCCGTCTGCATTGCTTTGGTGATTTAAAATGAATACCGCTGGTCTAGGAGACTGAAGATTTTCTTCTCCAGTGACGCGCACTTTTAGCCCGATCAACGCACTGGTCATATCGGCCCAAAGAGCGGTACAAAAGTTAATGGCATTGCGTCGGGATCCGGTGAATACCCAGATTGGGAGTCCCGCCAACACAGCCAGGGGCATAGTGGCTGGCACCAAGCTCGATCGAAAATAATTCACTGCCGCTCCGTGTACGGTCAGAATCACTCATACGCATGCTTCTTATGAGCGTGATTTGCCTTATGTTTGATATTTCCCTAGCGTACGCCTTTGGTCATCTTTGGCAAGCTTTGTTGGCCAGCCTCTTCGTGACTGCCGGTGTGGTCACAAAACGGCTTTGTCGCAAATCGCGCTCGCTCAGCGTGTCGATTTATACTCAGTTGTCCAGAACCCTAGTTTTCGGACAGAGTATGATCAGTTTCAAAGGCCGCCACCATCAGCAAGATATCATATTACAATGTGTACGCTGGTACGTGGCGTACTCACTCAGCTACCGAGATCTGGAAGAATTGATGCAAGAGCGCGGCTACTCGGTCGACCACAGTACGATTCAACGCTGGGTGGTGCACTATGTGCCTCGCATAGAAAAAGTGTTTCGTAAAAACAAGAAACGGACTGGCTTGCGCTGGCGCTGGCGCTGGCGCTGGCGCTGGCGAATGGATGAGAGCTATTTCAAAATTAAAGGTGAATGGAAATTCCTTTATCGGGCCGTTGATAAGCAAGGTAAAACGATCGATTTCCTGTTGACCTCCAGGCGTGATACTAAGGCCGCAAGGCGATTTCTGAACAAAGCCATCGGGTCCAACGGCAAGCCCAGTTTAATAAACATCGACAAAAGTGGCGCCAACACCGCCGCTATTAAACAGTACAATAGGGATGAGAACAAGCGCATCAGGATTCGTCAATGTAAATACCTCAACAACGTAGTGGAGCAAGATCACCGCTTCATCAAACGACGAATCCGACCCATGCTCGGTTTCAAATCCTTCTGGTCAGTGCGAGCGACTTTGGCGGGAATTGAGCATTGGCGCATGCTGAAGAAAGGTCAATGCAAGAGCTCTTTGCCTGTATGGGAACAATTTTACGAGCTCGCCTACACAGGAAAGCTTTGTCTAACGAATACAGTTAGTTTGCCTTTTACTAAACTTGCGACACAACCCTCTTCGGGGGCAGCCTCGTCGCGATCGCCGTTGTACTTGGC
>JBPCXM010000835.1:0-4599 GCA_051008535.1 Pseudomonadales bacterium
CAATTTGCTGCTCAGCAAGCTGCTCAAACAGTTGCTGTGGCGCATCCGGCGGAATCAGATCGGCAGCAAACGTTTGCGCTTTGATCGCATATTCGGCACTCAACGAAGCCGCTAGATCATCAAGCCTAGACTGATTGCGAGCCACCAACACGAGATCATGGCCACGTTTGGCAAATACTTCGGCGAAGCAACGACCTATGCCTTCGGAAGCGCCGGTTATCAATACCGTTTTCAGTTCTGGCACAATGTCTCTCCCACGCATCAATTAATTTGCTGGCAATGTGGAAGAGTAAGGGTGCTTTGCTGGAATGTCGACTGATATTGAACATATCATCAAGGGAGCAGAGACCTATTGGCCAAATAAGTCCTTCATATTAGGCATCGCCGGCAGCTCCTCGGGAGTTTTGGTAATTTGCGACACCGCACCCGAATCGCCATACTCAATAAGCTCCGAACTATGGGTGCTCTTTTTACCATTAGTGGTAGATTCGCCCTCGGCTTTAACCATGCCGAACGGCACACGATCAGAGATCCATGCGGTGTTGCTACTCGTGACGCTAATTTTTTTGAATATTACTTTCATTTCAGTAGAGCCAGTGCCCTGGATTTTGCGTGTTGGAAAGCTTCCCGCCTTAACCGTCACATCTTCGTCACCCACAAAATTATAGGTATAGCTTATCTTAGTTCCCATGGCCTGCATCATTGATTCTGCCATGCCTCCAGCACCCGTCATACGGATCGGGTCCTGGTCACCAGTTTGAATAATCATTTCCTTGCCAAACGCGCGCAGGTTATTCACGGCATTGGCGGGATCGTCTTGGAATACGCTCTCGGGCACCAGCGACTTAAAAATGACCGTGTCACCCGAGGGCTTGCGCTTACCCTTTTTGACTTTGAACGAATTCATAGTCATTTCTATCCAGTAGTGTTTTTCACCGTCGCGCATTTCTTCACCAACCAGCGACGAGCGTGTTTCTGCGACAGTTTGCCTGCCCTTGTGATCGATGTTTACGTCCTCCCTTAGCTGCCAACTGCCAATCGGTGTAGCCTGCAAGAAATTGTAATCCAAGCCTTCGCTAGAAGCGGCCGTCGCGGCAATCGCCAGCAAAATAGCAACTAGTGTGTGGGTAAAGAATCGTTTTGTCATTATCGGGTCCTTTCAGTTTTGATCAATCCGCCCGAACGCAGGATAGCGAAGGCAGCAAAGCATCAACATACTATAAATAGCCTGTTTAGGCAGTAGTACAAAAGTGTTAGGTAAAATTGCCGTCTATTGCGCGTACTATGTGGTTCGATGTCGCTATCCGAGAGATAATTGATTCCAACCCTGGCAGCAAATTGGGGTACGATATACACAGCCGACCAGCAACCACGAAATAGCCGAAAATTTGTATCTCACGCCTTAATGCGCGCTTTTTTAGAGAGTAGAAACCGATGATAGACCACGATAAAGACCTTTTTGGCAACGAGCGCGATGTGCCGACAATGTACGGCAACCTGTTCAGCTTTATGGGCCGACCTCTGACGCGCGACCTTGGTAGTGAGGCGGATGTGGTCGTTATGGGTATTCCTTATGATCTAGGCACTTCCGGTCGATCGGGTGCCCGCTTTGGTCCGAACGGCATACGCCAGGCTTCAGCAAACCTGGGCTGGGAAGAGAAACGCTGGCCCTGGGATTTCGCCGTATATGACCATCTAAAGGTCATTGATTACGGCGATCTTGCTATTGCTATCGGTGAGAGCGCGGAAACCTGTGCGACCATTGAAGAGCACGCGGGCGCTATCTTAAATTCGGGGAAAAAGCTGCTGTCGTTCGGTGGCGACCACTTCGTTGCCCTGCCCTTGCTGCGCGCGCACTCGAGACTGCACGGCCCAATTTCCCTAATTCATTTCGACGCGCATACCGATACCGAAGCGGTCGAAGACAAGTATTATCACGGTAATATGTTCCACCTTGCACCGCAGGAAGGCATTGTCAACCCGTCGACTTCGGTTCAGGTTGGCATACGCACCGAATACGACCCGAAAGACCACTTATATCAGGTGCTAGATGCGGCGTGGTCAAACGACCGTTCAACGGCAGAAATTGTCGAGACCATTAAAGCGCGGGTTGGAGATTCGCCGGCCTATATCACTTTTGATATTGATTGCCTCGACCCGGCATTCGCGCCCGGTACCGGTACTCCTGTCGTCGGCGGGCTCAGTTCCGACAAGGCGTTGAAAATAATTCGCGGTTTGCGCGGCTGTAACCTGGTCGGCATGGATATAGTTGAAGTTGCGCCGGCTTACGATCATGCTGATATTACGTCGCTGGCTGGGGCGACACTGGCGTTGGAGTTTCTCTGCTTGTTGGCCGCGGAGAAAATGGCTTAACTAAAAGTAATTTCTATAGCCCCTTATGTCAGTGATAGCGGAATTCAGCCGACAAATCGCCGCTTTGCTCCCGGCCATCGGCAACGAAGAATTCCCCGAGCAGCTTATAGCTTCGATTAAACAGCTCGTAGCGCTGGACGAAGCAAGTGTCATCGTGTACCCCGGTGGCGGGATGCCGTTTATAGACTACCGCGAACCGCGTGAAAGTTGGGGTCACCCGAATTTGGATACTTTTATCAAAGGTGCATTCGTTCTGGACCCTTATTATCTGGCCGCGACGAAAGATGATAGGAACGGATTCTTTCAACTCAAGGAACTGGCTCCCAGTGGCTTTAAACAAAGCGAGTACTACCGAATCTATTACCGTCATTCGGGTTTGCAAGACGAGTGCGGTTATTTGATTCCCACCCGAGGCCAAGGTTTTATCAATATATCGCTGGGAAGAACAACGGTTTCTCGGGCTTTTAGAAAGGCAGAAGTCACTCTGCTGGCTGACATCACCCCAACAATTGAAACCTTAGCCCGGCAGCATTGGTTGCCAGAAAATGCACAAGAAAAAAGTGGCTCAAACCTGCGCAAGCAGTTGGAAACCGCACTTGATTGTTTCGGCTCCAGCGTACTGACCGAGCGTGAACGTCAAATAATGAACATGATTTTGCACGGCTACGCCACGAAGACAATTGCGCAGCAGCTCAAGATATCGATCGAGACTGTGAAGCTGCACCGCAAAAATGCCTACGCCAAGCTAGACATCAATATGCAGTCTGAGTTGTTCTACCTGTTTATCGACTCGCTGATGAGTAGCGAGGGCTATAGCGATGGCGACCCTTTGCAGATGTATTTGCAAAGTCCATTGAAATCTAAAGTTTACAAGTAAGCCTCATACTCCAGCGGTGTGACATGCTTGTCGAACTCGTCGATTTCCTGCTGTTTGGTCAGCGTATAAATACGCTGGAACTCCTCACCCAGATAATCACGAATAAACTCCGAACGAGCAAATCTTTCCACTGCATCGGGCCAGTTGTTTGGCAAGCTGGGAGGGTGTTGCTCATACGCATCGCCAACGACGGGCTCGGGGGGCGTCATTTCGTTTTCGATGCCGTATAACATGCCGGCAACAATGGCGGCAATTACAAGGTGTGGACTAGCATCGGCGCCTGCTACGCGGTGTTCAATGCGCATAGCTTTGTGGCTGTCGGCCGGCACGCGCACAGCCACCGTGCGGTTTTCATAGCCCCATGTAGGCGCCATAGGCGCATGGTTGCTGCGCAGAAAACGGCGAAATGAATTAAGATGCGGCGCCAACAACAACATGCTGTCTTGCATAGCTGCGAGTGCGCCCGCGATCGCGTGGCCTAGCAATTCGTTACCGGCATCGGTGCCGTTGTCAAAGGCGTTGTTGCCATCTTGGTCGACCATACTGCAATGCACATGCATACCGTTGCCAGCTAAGTCGGTAAAAGGTTTGGCCATAAAAGATGCGCGCAAGTCGTGTTGCGCGGCAACCCCCTTGATCGCGCGCTGCAACATCAGGCCTTGATCGGCCGCCAGCAGTGCGTCGGATTGATGGTATAAATTGATTTCGTATTGCGACGGCGCGGCCTCGGTAATCAGCGTGTCAATGGGTAAGTTCTGCGCGATACAGGCATCGCGTATACCGTGCATAAAAGCAGACATATCCTGCATGGCATCAATACCGTAGGTTTGGCCACCGGTGGCCGGTAAACCTTTGGAGTTGGTTTGCGTGTGCACGGGCATACCTAAGGCATCGCACTCCGCCTGAAAAAGGTAGAACTCCATCTCGGTAGCCAGTGTTGGCTTTAGGCTAAGCTTGGCGCAGCGCGCCATTAAACGATTGAGTATGCAGCGCGGATCATAAGCGCAGGGTTCACCTGAAACGTTATTGAGTGACAGTAGCACTTGGCCAGTGGGACGCTCCAGCCAAGGTACCGGCGCCAACGAACGTGGGTCAGCTTCGCAGATGCCGTCGGCATCGCCGCTGTCAAACACCCAGGCTTCAGGATCGCGACCCCACACGTCGAATGCGAGCGTACTCAGCGGCAGTTTTAGCCCCCCGTTAAAGGCCTTTTCAATATTGGAGCGCGGCAGCCACTTCCCCCGCAACCTGCCATTGATATCCGGCAGTATGACTTCGAATAATTCGATGTCTGGATGTGAATTTAGAAACGCGGCAAGTTGTTGTGGGTCGTTGTCTTTGGCCATGGC
>JBPCXM010000836.1:0-3390 GCA_051008535.1 Pseudomonadales bacterium
ACCGGCGTTTCGCCGATAAACGAGGTAATAAAATCGCCTGGTTTGACAAGCTGGCTTTCATGACCCATGTAAATCCAATTGCGACCGAAAATATGCTGCTTTTCCAGTTGGTAGAGTTCAGGGTCGGCGAAGACTTTGCGGTTGATATAACTACCATCATCGCTGACGAGGTTTGCGTAGGGCAGGGTCATACATGTAGCTCCCGATAAGGTGCAGGCGTTGTCATAATAAGTTATCATACATTAACTTATTTGCAAGCCTACCAACATGACAGCAATGTTAAGCAAGGGTCAACGCACGGCCCAGCGTATTCTAGATGCCGCCGAAGTCTTGTTTGCGGAACGCGGTTACAACGGCGCCACACTGAGAGAAGTCGCGCAGGTCGTCGGCATACGCGAACCGGGTCTGTATCGCCACTTCGCAAGCAAGGAGTTACTGTACCGTAGCGTACTGGATCGCGGCTTACGCCCCATAGCTGATGTGTTGGACGAGCTCATTGCGGCAAACCCGTCCTCGCAGCAGCTTGGTCAACTGCCGGCGGCCATGATCGATTTGCTCGCCGAGCACCCTCATCTCGCCGCACTGTTCCAACAGGCGCTGCAGAATCACGAAACATCACTCGGCGATAAACTGCTTGACGAGTGGCTGCATCGATTACTCGCCAACGGCAAGCGCTTGATGGCAGCGGCCGGTCTTAATGAATTGGACGACACCGAGGTGACGCTGCGGGTCATTAATCTTTTTAATGTGTGTACGGCATATTTCACCGCGAACACACTGATCACGCGGCTAAGCGGCGCCGATGCCTTGAGCGACCATGTGCTGGAACGCCAAAAAAAACTAGTAACGCAGATTATCCACGGCTGGATGATCGGTTAGAATATAACTGCCGCTATTCCAGCAAATAACACTTATAAAACAGGAACCCCGCTTGAAATCCGTCAGACTCGACAAAGACTTTACGATTACCGCAGTACAGCGTTTTCTGGCCAAGCTGCCGATCGGTCCCGTGGTTTTGGTCCTTCTGGTTTCTATTAGCGCATTTTGTTCCTACCTCTTGTATGCGTATGCGTTCGATGTGCCGATTTACGATGGGCGCGAAGAATTGCGCTTTCCGCTTACGGCGCCTGCGTGGACTGCGTTGGTATACAGTTTCCTGCTCGGTTACGGGTTCGTGGTCTTGCCGGTGACCCTGGCGCACAATGCCGAAGACGTCAAAGCGCTTGTCGATTTGGCGCCCGAAGCAAGCGCGCAAAATCTGCATCGAATTTGCGTGAGGACTTTCAGAGAATGCACCAGGCCGGCGCGTTTCTGGGGTGTGATTATCGGCGCCTTAGGCCTCATACCGTTGCTTCTGGCGATATTCACGCAATGGGATAAATCACTATTTGCCGGCTTGGGTGGTTTCGCCTGGTTTGTTGTCTTTGTGCCTGTCATATTCTTTCAACTGGGGAGCTATGGCTACGCGTCCACCAGGAACCTGCGCACTCTGATTGATCGCGTCACCGAAACCATAGAAATTGATCTTCTCGACCTCGATAGCTTGCAGCCGTTTGGCAAGATCGCGATTCGCAACGCCGTTAGCTGGATTATACCCGCCAACATCTTCATGCTGCTATTCGTCAATATACCCGCGGCAGACTTGACGACCACCACATGGGCAGTGGCGGCGAATCTGCTGGTTGGCTTGAGTGCGATGCTGATACCCTTGGTCGGTATTCACAATAAAATAAAACAGGCCAAAGAGCAGATGGTGGAGGCAGTAAACAAGAGCATTCATGCGGTGTGGACCAACAGCCAGCAGGCAGAATTGAGCAAGGAAGACGTTGCCCATGCCGCGAACTTGTTCGACATACGCAAGACTTTGTTGCACACGCGTGAATGGCCGATGGACGCTTCCGTTCTTAGCCGCTTGGCGTTTTATCTATTTATAGTCCTGGGCGGCTGGGTGGGTGGCGCTCTCGTCGAACGTTTTATCGATGTGTTTTGGTGAGGTGGAGATTCCTTGCAGTGTGTGCAGCGTTATAAATGTGGCTACCAGCGATAGGTGAATCTAACACCTTGCGTGCGTTCGGCCGTTTTGGGAAACCTGTGCAGATAACCATTCGGCAAGAAAATATCGCTGGTGGGAGCGATATTCGTTACAAAGAATTCGTCGGTGGCATTCTGAATAAAATAGGTCGCGTCCCAGTTACCGTCTCTGTCTTCCAGCGTCACAGAGATATCCACTATTTCGTAGCCGTCTTGCTCGGCGAACTCGTCCTGCGCGAGGCTAAACGAAATATCGTCTTGCGCGCGTACTGAGCCTTTGAGCAGCAAATCGAACGACTGTTGCAGTTTCACGGTATAGACAGCAGACAGGCTGGCCTTCCAATCAGGGCTGAACGGCAAATTGCCGCCAGATAGATCCTGAAAACCGCTGGCGGGGCACTCCTGCCTAAAATCCTGGCCAAAACTGCAGTTACCGGCAGGATAATCCTCAATAGAAGCATCGATAAGCGCCAGCCCACCATACAAACGCAGGTTGGGCGTCGGCAACGCGGTAAAATCAACCTCCACACCCTCGGTGGCGACCTCGCCGGCGTTAATCAGTAGAAAAGTGCCGGGTTGGTTGTCGGGATTACACCCAGGATTGTCGACCGGACAGCCGGACGGGCCATCTTCGTCAAAAAATGCCTGCGACTGGAAATCGGCATATTCAGAGCGGAAAACTGCAATGTTAAGAATCAAGCGGTTATCGAAGAAAGCGCTCTTAAGGCCGAGCTCCCACGATTCCGAAGTCTCAGGGTCAACTCGCTCCAATGTGGTTGGGTCAGTGCCAAAGGTCAAATCGAAGGCCGGTCCTTTATATCCCTCCACATAGCTCAGATAAGCCATGCCCTCATCGCTGAAATCCCACTCTAGCGCGACCTTACCGGAAAAATCACTCTCGTCAGTTTCTCCAGGTGTTGGCTCGACCGGCTCCGGAATACCGATAGACAAGCCTGTGCGAACGCGTTGGAATACAAAGTCGAGCTCATCTTCTGTGTAGCGCGCCCCCAAAACTAGTCGCCAAGCATCAGAAATAGTGTAATTGGCTTCGCCAAACAAGGCCCAGTTCTCCGTGTCTGCCGAAAAACTGCTGACCCCTACACCGGGTTGTCCAGGGACGAATTCGAAACCGCGAGTGAATGTGCGATCCACGGTTTGATCAAAATAGAAAAGCCCGATTACGAAGTTGAGGCTATCGTCGGCCGGTGAAGCAAGGCGCAATTCCTGCGTGAACTGGTCCTGCGCCGTATCCCCGCTTTGATTGAAACCGATAACATCGACCGGGCGACTATCGTCGTCGGTAGACGCTTCGACTTGATATTCCCGATAGGAGGTAATCGATGTCAGTGTGAATTCGCC
>JBPCXM010000837.1:0-2535 GCA_051008535.1 Pseudomonadales bacterium
CTTCATCAGTATCTTGCGGGTCTCGAGAGACTTGGCCTTCCTGCCGTCCTTGATCTCTGCGGAATCTGTTGCGCCGGTCTCTTTTTGCTCGCTATTTCCAGGCGAGTATCTGGGGAGTTCGGGCCAGTGAACAAGCTTCTCAGGCAGGAGAGCGCCGTCGAAAACCAGCTCGTAGTTGGATTTTCCATACAGCTTTGCCTGCTTGTGCCGGCGGTTTTTCTGCTTGAACTCCGAAACGGCAAGGTACGATGAAATCAGGGATGTGCCGGTAATAACGGCGGCCATGCCGGGATCAATGCCCGGTTTTACCAGGTTCTCGCGCTTGGCCCTGGAGATACCGCGCTGACGTGAGCGAATAATCACGTCTTCTGTACCGTGTTCCAGCATGCGCTGGATACGCAGGAAAATAATGTCCTGGTCCTCGGCGGCGAGCTCTGCCGCGTGGGAGTAGAGGTACTTGTCGTCCTTGCTGCCGGCGACAGTTCTTACCAGTTGGTGGTCAGTTTCATCGCGCACCGCTTCCAGCAGGTTATCGCGGGTCTTGAAATGGTAGTAGGCGCCGGGGCGAGTGATGCCAGCGGCCTTGGCAACGGCGACAACAGACACCGAGTTGATACCTTTCTCAATGATTAATTTCGAGGCGGCAGAAATCAGCTTCTGGCGTGTCGCCCGGCTTCGGGCCGACCAGCCATTTTCTTTCTCCACTTCTACCGCAGCTTTATTGTCGAGAGCCATTAATGCGTTCTGGTGATTGTGTGCGTGGGCTTAATTGCCCGGGCCATATTGCATTCGAGCATAACAGAGCAAAGCTGCGCAGTGCAAAAAAACCGTCTGCACATCCGTGTTCTCAATGCCTGTACCTGGGGTAGAGTTGTCTTGTATAAAACTTTACAGGTGTGATAAGCTAAAACGCTGTCGCCAGCATGGCTCCATGGGGAGTGACGCTGGCATTTGTTGAGGCGACAAGCTGGTAAGAAATGAGATAAGGGCGACAATGAATAATACTGCCTGGATTGCACAGGAGCGGCACACAATACTCGAGTTGTGGAGGGAGGCGGTCGCTCAATGCCCGAACACCGTGTTCCTGCACTTTCTGGACGACGATGAAAAATACACCTACGCGGAATTTGACGAGCGCTCAAACAGACTTGCGCAGGGCTTGCTAGCCGGCGGTGTTTCTCGCGGGGACCGTATCGCCACACTGCTGGACAGCCATGCCGACTCTGCCGCCCTGCTGATTGCGGCCTCCAAGGTCAATGCCGTATACGTCCCCATCAATACCGCCAATAAGGGTGAGTTTCTGAGAAATCCGCTGGGAAACTCCGGGGCCAGAATCCTGGTAAGTGAAGCAAAGTACCTGGAGCGCGTTGAAGCCATTCGCGATGGCTTACCCGATCTGCAGCATATCTATGTGCGCGGCGACTCCGCCGCTACCGAGGAAGCATTTACCAATCTGTATTCCGATAACAATGCCGATACCGGTGTCAGCCCGAAACCCGATGATATAGCAGGTATTATCTATACGGGAGGCACAACGGGGCCATCCAAGGGTTGTATTCTCAGCCAGAACTACATTGCCAATCAGGCTCTCAGAACTCGCGAGATGTGCGACCCTCGGCCTGGTGAGGTCAATTGGACTTGTCTGCCCCTGTTTCACCTGAATGCTATTGTCGTCACCATTCTCTATTCCGTGGTCAGCAGGACTACCGCTGCGATCACGCCTCGATTTTCGCTGTCTGGCTTCTGGGCAGATATTGAGAAAAGTGGTGCTTCCGTGGCCTCGGTGCTGGGATCGATGATCCCGCTGATTGCCAACTTGCCTGACAGCGATGAAATGCTCCGCTGCAAGGGGCAGTTGAGAATGGCCCGGGGCGCGCCTTTCCCGGGTGAGCTACAGGAAATATGGCGGGACAGGTTCGGTGTGGAAATTGTCGGGGCCCATGTCTATGGCCTGACTGAGTCAAGTTTCATCTCGATGCTCACCTATGATGAGGCGAAAGATGCGCCACCGGGGTCATCCGGAAAGCGGAATGATCGCGACTTCGAGGTCATGATTGTAAGTGATGATTTCGAGGAGGTACTTAGCGGCCAAACCGGAGAGGTCGTGGTCAGACCCCGTCGCCCTAACGTTATGTTCGAGGGCTATTGGGGAAGGCCGCAGGAGACCCTGGATGTACTGGGAGGCCTATGGTTTCACACCGGTGACATCGGCAAGTTCGACGAAAATGACTTCTTCTATTTTGTTGACCGGAAGAAGGATTACCTGCGGCGCCGTGGAGAGAATATTTCCAGCTACGAGATGGAGACCACCTTTGCCCTGCATCCCCAGGTCAATGAGGTGGCGGTACACGCGGTTCCATCCGCGCTCACCGAGGACGACATCAAGGTGACTGTGGTCAAGGAAGCGGACTCTTCCTTGACCGAATATGAACTGGCGCTGTGGGCGATAGAAAATGTGCCGTATTACGCGGTGCCTCGTTATATAGAGTTCAGGGCCCAGTTGCCCAAAAACCCCGTGGGCAGAATCCTGAAAAA
>JBPCXM010000838.1:0-8692 GCA_051008535.1 Pseudomonadales bacterium
GTAACAAGCACATCAATGCCGAGTTTGCCGGCGTGGGCAACGCCTTCGCATGCGGCTATGCCATTGTCGACGGTGACGATTAGATCCGGTGTCGCTTTCGCGGCAACGTCGACGATCTCTGGCGTCAGGCCATAGCCGTATTCGAAACGATTCGGTACCAGAAAATCAACATCCTTGAAGCCCAAAAGACGCAGACCGCGCACGCCAACTGCACAACTGGTCGCACCGTCGGCATCGAAATCGCCGACAATTAGAATCCGTTTATGGTTGTGCAACGCGTCGCACATGCATGCGACTGCGCTGTCGATGCCCAGAAGAGAGTCGGGCGGCAGAAGGTGTTGCAATGAACAATCGAGATCGGAGTCGGTTTTCACACCGCGTGCCGCATAAATGCTTTTTAGAATGGCCGGCAATGAAGACGCAAAGTCACCATCAGAATCGGCTTGTCGGCGTGTGATCCGTTTTTTCATGGAACTGAAATACCCTGAAGAACAGGACGCAGATTATAAGGCGTGGGACCGCCGACGTTGTTATTTAAATAATCGAAATACTAAGTCGGCAGGATAGCCTCGCGATTGAAGAAAGCGAAGCTGCCTGCCCTTGCTGCGCGCATCATGGGCAATTTCGCCATGATATTTTTTCAGCCAAACAGCATGCAACTGCTGATCCCAATCAATGGCTGTATCGGCCATGCAGGCTTCCAGAATATGTTGCGCGACTCCCCGTTGTTTCAGAGCGGCTTCTATTTTAACAGGGCCATCGCCTTTGGCGACGCGACTTCTCAGGTAACTTTCGGCAAATCGTGTGTCGCTTTGCAAGCCATCTTCGCGCAGCTCATCTAACACTTTACCAATACTGTGCTGCGGGTGTTCGCGGCGTCGCAACTTTAGCGCGAGTTCCTGACGGGAATGTTCACGGCGCGCCAGGAAATCCATGGCGGCGCGCCGTAACTTTAGTGCTCCTTCCAGAGATGTTTTATTCAACGGCTTCCAGGTTGACGATCTCGGCACTTTCCTGATCTTCCGCAGGCGCCAATGTACCTAGCAGCTGATTGCGTAACTGTGTTTCAATTTCCTGCGCAATGGACGGGTTCTCTTCCAGGAATTTCGCTGCGTTGGCCTTACCCTGGCCAATTTTATCGCCCTTGTAAGCATACCAAGCGCCCGACTTATCAATCAGTCCTTGTTTAACACCCAAATCAATAACTTCACCTAAGCGATTGATTCCTCTGCCATAGAGAATCTGAAATTCAGTCTGTTTAAACGGCGGCGCCACTTTGTTTTTCACCACTTTGACCCGCGTCTCGTTACCGACGACTTCGTCACCCTCTTTCACCGCGCCGATACGGCGAATATCCAGCCGTACCGAGGAATAGAATTTCAGCGCATTACCACCGGTAGTTGTTTCCGGGCTGCCGAACATGACACCGATTTTCATACGGATCTGGTTGATAAAGATTACCAGGCAATTTGCCTGTTTGATATTGCCGGTGATTTTGCGCATGGCCTGGCTTAACAGACGCGCTTGCAAACCCATATGCGAATCGCCCATGTCGCCTTCGATTTCCGCCTTGGGAGTCAGTGCCGCTACCGAGTCGACGACCAGTACGTCGACCGCTCCGGAGCGCACCAGCATATCGGTCACTTCCAGCGCTTGTTCGCCGGTATCTGGTTGCGAGACGATGAGATCGTCGATATCCACACCGAGTTTCTCGGCATAGATAGGATCCAGCGCGTGTTCGGCGTCAATAAATGCGGCCGTACCGCCCGCCTTTTGACACTCGGCGATGACTTGTAAGGTCAATGTGGTTTTGCCAGATGACTCCGGGCCATAGATTTCACAAATGCGTCCCTTGGGCAAGCCGCCGATACCCAGCGCCACGTCCAACCCCAACGAGCCAGTCGAAATTGCGGGCATGGCAACGCGCACTTCATCGCCCATTTTCATTACCGTGCCTTTGCCAAATTGACGTTCTATTTGCGCCAGGGCCGCGTCGAGTGCTTTTTGTTTATCTGTATTCATATTGGTCTCCGGAGGTTTATCGAATGGCCATCCCAGGCCTGTGGGCAATGCGTGTGACGACTAAGCGGTCAAACACTGCATTTATCAACACCTGTATATTTAATCAGTATTCTGAAAACCTGTCTAGCCCCTGATTGAAATTTTTACGCGACAATTTTACGGCGCTAAATCGAGTCATACCGTAGAATGCGCGTTCCCAAATTCTCCAGAGTGATATTTTCCGTGGCCGACAGCAGCACCCAACATACTCCAATGATGCAGCAGTACTTGAAGATCAAGGCGCAGCATACTGAAGAACTTCTGTTTTATCGCATGGGTGATTTCTACGAACTTTTTTTTGATGACGCCAAACACGCGGCTGAGTTACTGGATATCACATTAACCGCACGCGGCAAAGCGCAGGGTCAGCCGATTCCGATGGCTGGCATACCGTATCACGCCGCGGAAAATTATTTAGCTAAGTTACTCAAGGGAGGCCAATCGGTCGCCATTTGCGAACAGATCGGTGACCCAGCTACCAGCAAGGGCCCGGTTGAACGCAAGGTTGTGCGCGTGCTCACCCCCGGCACCGCCACCGACGAGGCGCTGCTCGAGGATCGCAAGGATAATTTGCTGGTCGCTGTGCAACGTGACGCGAAACGCTTCGGCATCGCCAGTCTGGATCTGAGCAGCGGCCATTTCACCGTGCTGGAATCGCACGGCGCCGACGCATGCCTGGCCGAGCTGCTGCGCTTGCGTCCGGCAGAACTGTTGCTCAATAGCGATGCCGATTACCCGGTACAGCAATTGAAGCACATCAGTGTGCGGCAACGTGCACCGTGGGAATTCGAAACTGAAACGGCGACCCGGCTGTTGTGCGCACAATTTGGTACGCATGATCTCAGCAGTTTTGCCTGCGCAGATTTGCACATAGCCATTCAGGCAGCCGGTTGCCTGCTCGCCTATGTACAACAAACCCAGCGCGGCAGCTTGCCGCATATTCGGCACTTGCAGGCCGAACGCAGCGGCGACTTTTTACATTTGGACGGCGCTACCCGCCGCAATCTGGAAATAGACCAGAATCTTAACGGCGGCACGACCAATACCATCGTCTCCGTGCTCGATAAAGCTCAAGGGGCGATGGGCAGCCGCTTGCTGGCACGCTGGTTGCACCGGCCGTTGACCGACGCCACAAAGCTGCGCCAACGCCAGCACGCCATACAAACATTGTTAGATAATTATCACTACGAAGAGCTGCAGCACGCCTTGCAACCGGTGGGTGATATGGAACGCATACTTTCGCGCGTTGCCTTACGCTCAGCGCGGCCGCGCGACCTCAGCCGCCTCGGCGAATCGTTAACCCAGTTGCCGCTACTGCAAGCCGCGTGCGCGCCATTGCAATCCCCGCAAATCGCTGCCCTGACGCAGCAACTGGGAGAATTTCCACAGCTGCAAAAACTGTTGGACACGGCGCTGATCGACAACCCACCAATGGTGTTGCGCGAAGGCGGAGTGATCAAAACGGGTTTCGACCCGGAGCTTGATGAGTTGCGCTCCATCAGCACCAGTGCCAGCGATGTGTTGTTGGACCTTGAAAAACAAGAGCGCGAGGCTACCGGCATCAACAGCTTGAAAGTAGGCTACAACCGTGTGCACGGTTATTACATCGAGATCAGCCGCGGCCAGGCTGACAAAGCGCCAGCGCACTACACGCGTCGTCAGACACTTAAAAATGCCGAGCGCTATATCACCCCGGAGTTAAAAACATTTGAAGAAAAAGCTTTAGGTAGCCAGGCCAAAGCCCTGTTACGTGAGAAAGAGCTGTACGAAGTCCTGCTCGACACGCTGAACATGCAATTGCAAGATCTACAGCAAAGCGCCGCCGCCTGCGCCGAGCTAGACGTGCTGAGCAACCTGGCCGAACGCAGCGTGGCACTGGATTTATGCTGCCCGGAATTTGCCGTGAACAGCGGTCTTAATGTTGAAGCTGGCCGGCATCTGGTGGTCGAGCAAGTCAGCAGCGATGTCTTTATAGCCAACGACCTGGCCATACATGAAGACCGGCAGATGTTAGTGATTACCGGCCCAAATATGGGCGGCAAATCCACTTATATGCGCCAAACGGCCATCATTGTATTGCTCGCCCATATAGGCAGTTTCGTGCCGGCGCGCAAGGTCTCGCTCAGCGTTTTCGACCAGATTTTTACCCGCATCGGCTCATCCGATGATCTAGCAGGTGGGCGCTCGACATTTATGGTCGAAATGACCGAGGCAGCCAACATTCTCAACAACGCCTCTCCGCGCAGCCTGGTGTTGATGGATGAGATTGGCCGTGGCACCAGCACCTTCGACGGTCTGGCGCTGGCCTGGGCCTGCGCCACGCACATCGTGCAACACGTCGCGGCGTACACGTTGTTTGCAACACATTATTTCGAACTGACCACGTTGGCCGACGACTACCCGCAAGTCGCCAATGTGCACCTCGACGCCACCGAACATCAAGACAATATCGTGTTCCTACATAGCGTGCAAGACGGTCCCGCCAATCAAAGCTATGGTATTCATGTCGCCAAACTGGCGGGCATTCCCATGAGCGTGATCGCCGCCGCACGCAAGAAATTGAATGACCTGGAGCGGCAAGCGCTAAGCACAAGCAACGCCGCACCATACCAGGAACAATTGTTTGTCGAAGCGCCGGAACATCCGCTACTTAGCGCGGTTAAAGACTTGCAGCCGGACGATCTTAGCCCCCGCCAGGCGCTGGATTTGATCTACCAATTGCAGCGCCTGGCGGACTCATAACAGCGCTGTTCCCGCTTCTATCTAACGGAAGAATAATGCTAAACTTCGCGCCTTGTCGCAAACCAGTCCAACAAGCAGGGTAAACCAGACGATGACATTTATAGTTGCTGAAAGTTGTATCAAATGTAAGCACACCGATTGTGTCGAGGTTTGCCCGGTCGATTGTTTCTATGAAGGCCCTAATTTTCTGGTTATTCATCCCGATGAATGCATCGATTGCGCCCTGTGTGAACCCGAATGCCCGGTCGACGCGATTTTCTCGGAAGACGAGCTGCCCGAAGATCAGCAAGTATTTCTGGAATTGAATGCCGAACTGGCCGAGGTATGGCCGAATATTACCGAGATGAAAGAATCACCACCCGACGCCGAAGAGTGGGAGACGGTAAAAGACAAGTTGCAGTATTTGGAGCGCTAAAACGACTGCCAAAATGCAACAATTAGACGGCTGAGATTTTGCTAAGAAAGTCCAGCATCGCACGATTCACCTCATCCGACGCTTCCAGCTGCACCATATGCCCCGCCTTTGGAATCATCTGCACTTCCATCAATTTGGGGAAGTTATGTCGCATTTGATTGATCGGGTCATCACCATGAAAACCTTCAAGATCAACATCGGCAGCGCTACCGATAAAGTAGGCCGGCACTTCGCTGTTCACATCCCGCGTTTTTCTGCGCTGTTCCCATTTGATATCCATGGAGCGATACCAGTTTAAGCCACCAGTAAAGCCACTGCGGCTGTATTCCGCAATATAAAATTCCAGCTCCAGCGCGCTGAACCACGGCCAGGGTAGCGGCGGTGGCTCTACCATAGCGTCGATATAGCTGGTGCCAGGTGGATACTGGAACATATCAAAGTAATTAACCGCTCCGCTCAGCGTCCACAATACCTTATGTAAAAAACGGCGGGTATTAGCCGCCAATTCCTGATCTGCCCTGGGCGGCTCGCGAAAGTACTCAATGTGTAGGAAATGCTTTTCTCCCATCCGCTGATATTCCGTCAGCGGCGATACATCAGGTTTGTCTGGAACACAGGGGTTTTCCAGGCCGATAACGGCAATCACTCGTTCGGGGTGGCGTAGGGCGAGGTCATAAATCGCGAATGCGCCGAAATCCAACCCTGCGAAAACAGCTTTGTCTTCGCCAAGATGATCCAGCAAGCCAGTAAGGTCGGAGGTAATGGTTTCTACGTCATAGGCGTGAAAGTCTTCGGGCGCATCGGTTTGCCCCATGCCGCGCATGTCGGGCGCAATGACGCGATAGCCAGCGGCGGCGAGCACTGGAATTTGCCGGTGCCAACTGAACCACAGGTGTGGAAAGCCGTGACACAGTACCAGCGGCGTGCCCTGCCCTTGTTCAACGTAGTGCATGTTAATGCCGTTGATACTGGCGTACTGATGAGCCCAGTCGTTTGCTGGTAGCGTCATTGTTGGTTTCCTATACTTTAACGTCGTCCCTGTAAATAAAAACCCGGCAAATGCCGGGTTTTTTGTTTTGAAGAAAACTAGCCGCCGCCTTTAATCACTAAACACCGACTGGCTGGACAAGCCCTGTTTTTCCAAAATCCCGCGCAAGCGCTTCAATGCTTCCACCTGTATTTGGCGCACGCGTTCCCGGGTTAGGCCTATCTCAAGACCGACCTGCTCCAGCGTGCTGGACTCGTGCCCGAGCAGCCCGAATCGACGCGAAATCACTTCGCGTTGTTTCTCCGATAGCTCCAGCAACCAGCTGTTAATACTGGAGCGCATGTCGCTGTCTTGTAGCAGAAACGCTGGATCAGAGAGATGTTGATCGGGAATGGTTTCTACCAGAGTCTTTTCCGAGTCGGGACCGATAGGTGAATCAATCGAGGTCACGCGCTCGTTCAGACTCAGCATTTTTTTAACGTCGGCCAAGGGTTTGTCGAGCAGTTCGGCAATTTCTTCGGCACTGGGTTCGTGATCGAGTTTCTGTGTAAGCTCGCGCGCTGCGCGCAGATAAACATTGAGCTCTTTAACCACATGAATGGGCAGGCGAATGGTGCGCGTCTGATTCATGATGGCGCGCTCGACGGTTTGTCGAATCCACCAGGTAGCGTAGGTTGAAAAGCGAAAACCCCGTTCGGGGTCGAATTTTTCTACCGCACGAATAAGGCCCAGGTTGCCCTCTTCTATCAAGTCCAGCAGCGACAAGCCACGGTTCAGGTAGCGGCGAGCAATTTTTACCACCAGGCGCAAATTGCTCTCGATCATGCGCTTGCGGCCGGCCTCTTCCCCGCGTTGCGCCATGCGCGCAAAATGTACTTCTTCCTCCGGTGAGAGTAATGGCGAGAAGCCGATTTCACTCAGGTACAGCTGGGTCGCATCGAGAGTTTTGTCAAAGGTTGCTTCGTTTGGCTCTGTATCATCTGTCACAGCTTTGGATTTTGCAGTGGCTTTCTTTTTCGGTTTTGCTGCCGTTTTAGCCTTGGCTTTTTTTGGTTTTACGGCTGCCTTGCTTGCGGCCTCCGCTGCGGCGGAATCGTCCAGCACTGTTTCACTGCCCTGCTCGCGATTCTCTCCCATAATAATGACCCTTTATCGTATCGCCATTGGTTGCTTGTGCTGTCGGTACATTATAGTGCAAGCACACCCGCCAGCTCATATTTTTACATTGTTTTGCCGTTTCGGTAGCAAGCTCAGCGGATCAACCGCTTTACCGGCCCGGCGAATTTCAAAATGTAGTTTCGCTTCCTGCTTCGCGCCATTTGTGCCTATTTCAGCAATTTTCTGCCCGACTTTCACATGATCGCCTTCAGCAACCAACACGCGCTTATTATAAGCGTAGGCACTGAGATACTCTTCGTCATGCTTCACAATTAGCAAATTGCCATAACCGCGGATACCGTTACCGGCATACACGACCTTACCACCCTTGGCAGGAAACACAGCCTGTCCAGGACGACCGCTGATATCGATGCCTTTTTTGCGACCAAAACCGCCCTGGCGCGCTACAACCGTACCCTGCGCCGGCCAGTGCCAAGGTCCGCTGATGCCTTTAGCGGCGACGGGTGGCGGCGCTGATGCCATTGCTTTCCGATATCGCGGGGAGCGATTGCTCAAATTCAGTCGTTGGCCCGGATAGATAGTGTATGGCGCTGCGATACCATTAGCTGCTGCCAGCTGGCGATAATGCAGGCCGTATTGCCAAGCAATCGAATGCAGGGAATCGCCTCTGACAACGGTATATACCGATCCAACCTTTGCATTAGTCCTGGCTTCGCTATAAGCGGGCTGGTTTAAATCAATAACCGGTACGAGACCGCGGGCGCAGCCACCCAGCGCGCACAGTAATAAAGCGATAATCAGCTTACTGTTGTGTCTCCCCATATTCATCAACCTGCTAAGTCGTATGCTGCAATGAAACTTTCAGTTTAGCAAGTATTTTTTAAAAGCAAGTCAAGAAGAAGCTTTAAGCCTCTGTATTATATGTTTTATTTGTATATATAACTGTTCGTTTATTGAGCGCACATCAAGCCTGTTGCGAACCCGAATTACCCTGGCTGAGTCGCAAGCTTTTCCAAAGCCAGCACCAACAACACCGCCAGAGCCGCCAAAGCCAACGCCACCAAGGTGTAAGGATCCTGTTGAGTCAGCGCGGCATAGTCGCCTGGCAATACATTTTGTGTTTGCAAAGCCACGGTGCGTCCATCGTCTTTGACATAGCTGCTGATGACCTGCTGCCACGGCCAGACCATGGCCAGCGAACCCGCCAAAAAGCCGGTGAGCAACGCCAGTGTTTGGCCGTGAAAGCGACTCAGCAAAAATCCCAACACGTGGGAAAAGCTGAGCAAGCCAACACCACAACCTGCAGCAAATATGACGATAAAGCCCAGATCGAACTCGTGCAACGCCTGCAACACATTGCTGTACAT